>NZ_JAYWZK010000003.1:0-253321 GCF_048148385.1 Acinetobacter sp. 197 | reverse complement strand
AATCAATGAAAATAATTTCGATCAATCAACCAGTAAAAATCCACACAAGTTGTTCTTCATAATCTCTTAATGATCTTCTTGCTGATTCGTCACCAGCAAGCTAGGTCGGCTATATTACTCTCTATCTCTAGAAAGTCAACCAGTCATGAACATTATTTTTAAACTTTCTTTCTAAAACCCAACTCAATCAATCTTAACTAAGTCACTGTTTTATCAGAAGTTTTAATCTTCATCACCGCCGATGGATGTGCATTCTACAGCATTTCACATCCCTTGCAACCCCATTTTTTAAAAAATCATTTTGTATGTATATTTTTTAATCTTTTCGTGTGTTTTCATTCATTTTTTATACAAATTTGCTTAAATGATGTCTATTCGTGAATATAACGTTTATTATTTTCATCCTAATAAGTAGTGCTACTTACCCAGAAAAGGCCTCAGGTTACTTTATGCATCGTTCTATTTACTTCTCTATATGTTTATTTTCTCTAGCCATAACCCCACAGGTTTTTGCTGAGACGACTACCGATGTGGAAAATCTAAACGACGAGCCTGCAAAAACACCGCTTAGAACGAAAATCTCGAATAAAGCCCAACAATTACAGACACAATTGAAAGTCGATGCTAGAGCAGCACAGGCCGAAGAGGTTAAAGATCCTTTTCAGCCATTAAACCGAAAGATCTATCAGTTTAATGATGTAATTGACCGCACTGTGTTACGTCCTGTAGCCGTACAATATGTGGAAAAGGTTCCTCAAGATGTTCGCGGCAGTTATAACCAGTTCCGCAGTAACCTGGGTGAACCCTGGAATGTGGTCAACCAGTTGATTCAGGGTCGTCCTGCTCGTGCCGCCAAGTCTTTGGGCCGTTTCACGATTAATACCTTAACTACTTTAGGGCTGGCAGACCCGGCACGTCGTCTGGGCTTAAGTCATGAAGATGAAAAGTTTGGAATTACTTTAGGTTATTATGGGGTGCCTTCCGGCCCATATATCATGCTGCCATTTTTAGGTCCAAGTTCTGTTCGTGGAGTAATTGGTAGCGTTGTAGATAGCCAGGCCCGTCCACAAAAATATATTCTCGAAGATAACGACGGTCTTTACTGGAGTGACCAGTTTTGGCGTGTGGTTGATACTCGGTCGGAACTACTGGATGTTGAAGGGGTACTGACGGGTGATCGTTATGCACAGATTCGCGATATTTATTTGCAACGCACCAACTATACGATTGCAGAAAAGAAAGGCACAGAACAGGATACTCTATTCCTGGAAGATGATTTTGAAGACGAAAATTCGGATGATGTACCTTTTAGTGAGGACACTATTGAATCTTCCCCCGACGCTCCTTAAGTTTATGTTTCATGTATGATTGCTAGTGAAATCTCTTCGCTAGCCATCTTTTGCTTGTTATAGTAGCTCTTATAACCAATCCCGGGATTGAATCACTTTTTTATGTACTTCATTCAACCGACTCGTGATATTCCTTATTTAGATCAAGTACTTGATACGCTTCCGCATGTTCAGATGATCTATCTGGATGATCATGAACTTTATGACTCTACAATTATCGCGATTGCAGATGTGCATGACTATCTGCAATACAAATGGAATCTGCCCACGATTGTACTGGCCTTAGAGAATGAAGGTACCGCTTTAGCTCAAGCTTGGGAACAAGGAGCTTTAGCCGGCTGGATCTGGAATAAACTTCCTGATAATCCAGATCTGGCGCTGCAAAAAATTGACGCACAATACAAGCGTAACCAGGATAGCCGGGATCTTCCCTCTGCAGCAGAATTACAAAAAAGATTGTTACCGAATGCGATTGAACTAAACAATTATAAGGTCGAAACCTATTTTCAGCCTTCTGCCTATCTTTCAGGAGATTGGTATGATTATTGGAAAATTAGCGATAAAGAAGTCATTTTCTATTTAGCCGATGTGTCGGGACATGGAGTGACGAGCAGTTTGCTGACCTCCTGGATGGCTGCTTTTCATGGACGCTCCAAAACCCCGCGCGAGCTGATCAAGAAGCTTAACGGAATGCTGATGCAGGAGAATATTGAAAAACACATCACCATGATTGCTGGGATTCTCAATCTGGAAACCCACGTATTGAAATGGTCCAGTGCCGGACATTATCCGCCACCCATTATATTTGAACCCAATCAAGAACCTAAAATTTTTGCTACGAGCAGCTTCCCTTTAGGCCTGACTGAAGAGCTTGAGGTTGAGGAAAATGAATGGGTATTAAGCCGCAATTCCCGTTTTATTATTTGTTCAGATGGTGCACTGGAGCCTTTTGATGGCGGATTAAATGAACAATTCTCGCAATTATTACACCATTTACAGCATCAGTCTTTTCAGGTACCAGAACATGTGGCCGATGATATCGCCTTTTTAAGTTTTATAAGAGTGAATTAATACTATATTTACAGACTTTATAAGCACTTAATTTGATTACTACTTTCAGCCACTTGAGTATCCATGGACCCTATGGGATAATTTAATATCCTTCTCTGCAAATGGCATTTATATGTCAACAGGTCATGTTGAATATGCAAGTCTGAATGGAACGCATATTTTTAAGCTTATCGGCGAAGTGCGTGCCCAGTCTTGTATTAGTCTAGACAAATTACTGAACAGAATTGAACAGCAAGACAACGTAGTTGGCGCTATCGTTGATTTAACCGAAACCACTTTTATTGACAGTACTGTACTGGGTGTTCTGGCAAAGCTAGGCCTAAAGCTCAAACAAGTACATAATATTCAAGCTGTTATGCTTTCTACCAATTCTGACATTACCACTCTGGCCAACAGTATGGGACTGAGCCAAGTGTTTGTAATCCTGAATTATTGTGGCGATCCCAATGTATGCACACGCGCCCTGATGGAAGAACATATTACCCATCAGAATATGTTGAATACTGTTCTGGATGCGCATAAAACCTTGATGAAGCTGAATCAAAGCAACAAGAACATGTTTGAACCTTTAGTCAAACAGTTACAGAAAGAGCAAGATAGTTTGGATAAAGTTTCCGAACAAAAGGTATAACCATCTTCCAAGAGGACACTATGACTTTACTTTCTGTTGTACAAATGAATTCTCAAAATGAAATTAATGCCAATTTCATGGAGATTGAATCTTTAATTCAACAAAGTAAGGCCAATGGCGCTGAACTTATTGTGTTCCCTGAAAATTTTGTCTGTTTTGCCGCAGGAAAACAGCGCGAAACTGCTGCCCAATTTGAAGCCATTCAGCAACGTCTTGAACAGCTTGCCCATCAATATGAAATCTGGATTGTGGCTGGGACCTTACCCTGTCCCTATCGCCCAGACGGCTCAGTCATTGAAGACGGTCGGGTACGTACTGTCAGCCTTTGTATCAGTCCAGAACGCACTGAAGCGCGTTATGACAAAATTCACCTGTTTGATGTACAAGTTGGTGATGCAGTTGGTGGTTATCAGGAATCCAAGTTCTTTGAGCCTGGTACAGATGTGGTAGTAGCAAAGACCCCTTTTGGCAATATCGGTTTAATGGTCTGCTATGACCTGCGCTTTCCGGAACTGGCTTTAAACCTGCGGGCCAAAGGTGCAAATCTTTTAACTGCACCTTCTGCATTTACCTATACCACCGGTGAAATGCACTGGCAGCTTCTGCTGCAAACACGTGCTATGGATACCCAATGCTCGGTGCTTGGTGCAGCCCAGCAAGGCTGGCATGGTGAAAAACGTCAGACTTGGGGTCATGCAGCTGCCACCAACAGTCGCGGTCAGCTTCTGCAGATGATCCATGCAGAGGGTGCAGGTCTGATTACGGTAGACTTTGATTTAAACGAACAACAAAAAGTGCGTGAATCCATGCCTTTAATGCAACATCGTAAATTGCTCCAGCTCTCTTAAAAACTTTTTTATATTTGCATAAAATAACAAAATCCCTGCTTATTCTTCGAGCAAAATAGCTGAGCATGAAAGCTCCATAAAAAATAAGCAGGAATTTATCTCATGTCATTAGAAAAAGCAGTATATACCGCACATGCCAAAGCCACCGGCGGTCGCGATGGCCATGCGACCTCTGACGATCAGATTCTGGATGTACAATTGGCGGTGCCCAAAGAAATGGGCGGCCCAGGCGGTGGAACTAACCCAGAACAACTGTTTGCTGCAGGTTACTCAGCCTGCTTTTTGGGTGCCATGAAGTTTGTGGCCAATCGCGACAAGCTCAATATGACTAAAGATGCTTTTATTGAAGGTGATGTCGGTATTGGACCGATTCCTACCGGGTTTGGTATTGAAGTGACCTTAAATATTCATCTTGAAGGCATGGATCAGGAAGAAGCGCAAAAACTGGTAGACGCGGCTCATATCGTCTGCCCATACTCAAATGCGACCCGTAATAATATTGATGTGAACTTAAACGTCATTACCTAAACTCTTTTGCTTAACTGCTATCCTGAAAAAGAGTTTCAGGATAGCCAAGCTTCAATTATAAATTTCAACTTTTAGTTGCTTCACTTTCCCTGAACATCCAACTTCCTTTTCAAAACAACAGCAAAAACTTAAGAAATTATATATAATGATTCTTATTTTCATTTATCTGATTTATATTGATGTTCAAACCTGTTCTTTTAAGTTCTTTCTTACTGACCGTTGCTACCGCCTCTTTTGCAGATCTTCATCTCTCAGAAAAAATCCGCCCACAGGTAAATTCTCTGATCAATACAGAGATTGAACGCTTGCCCATTCCACCTACCCCAAACAACATGAACTTACCCGAATTTGGTCAAGGAATTATCGGCTGGGGAACAGGTCCCGATGGTGCGCAAGCCCGTTTTTTCAATATCACTCAGGCAAATGTTGAAACAATGAAACAGGAGGGACTGACTTTAGAAATGATTCAGACTTGGCAGACATTTTATGAAAATGAAACTCTGCGCAATCCGGGCAATCCGACTGCACCACTTCGTGCCCAGCTCATGAAAAAAATCGCCAGCCTTTGGTAAATTTCCAAAAGTCCTGACGATCCTTATAATGAAAGTAATAGATTAAAAGATTAATCTGCCGCTTCGTTGGTCACTCGCAATACTTCTTCAATCGTAGTTTTACCTGCCAATACTTTGCGTAAACCATCATCACGAATGGAGCCTGATGACTGTCGGGCATAGCTTTCTATTTCATATTCAGCCGCATTGCCGTGAATTAAACGACGCATATGATCATCGACGGACACAATTTCATAAATTGCGGTACGCCCGCTAAAGCCCATATTGCCACAGCGCTCACAGCCTTGCGGTTGAGGGAGTTTTAAATCCTGGGGATGTTCAATATGTTCAAACAGATTCTTCTCAAAAGCATCTGCTTCACGCCAGGTTGCGCAATGTGGGCATAGGGTTCTGACCAGACGCTGTGCAATCACGCCAATCAGGGAACTTGAAAGCAAAAATGGCTCAATTCCCATATCTTTAAGACGGGTCACTGCACCAATAGCAGTATTGGTATGCAAGGTGGATAACACCAGATGCCCCGTCAATGAAGCCTGTACCGCAATTTCTGCAGTTTCCAGATCACGAATCTCGCCGACCATGACTACATCTGGGTCCTGACGCAGCATTGCTTTTAACGCACGGGCAAAAGTCATATCCACTTTGGTATTAACCTGAGTCTGACCAATCCCTTCTAACTGGTATTCAATCGGATCTTCAGCCGTAAGAATATTTTTGGAACCGTCATTCAGATCAGAAAGTGCCGCATATAAGGTGGTGGTTTTACCCGAACCCGTCGGGCCGGTCACCAGAATAATTCCATGTGGACGATGTACCAGATGGGTTAAGCGTTCATAGTCTGGTTGCATCAAACCCAAATGGGTCATATTTAACCGGCCAGCCTGCTTGTCTAATAGACGCATCACCACCCGTTCACCATAAGAAGAAGGCAAAGTGGATACACGCACATCAACTTCACGCCCCGCCAGACGCAAGGAAATACGGCCATCTTGCGGAATACGTTTTTCCGCAATATCCAGTTTGGCCATGACTTTAATCCGTGAAACCAGAAGCGGGGCCAGTTCACGACGTGGTTGGACAATTTCGCGTAACTGGCCATCGACCCGTAAACGCACCGAGAGTTTTTTCTCAAAAGATTCAATATGAATATCGGAAGCCCCGACACGAATCGCCTCGGATAATAGCGCATTGATCAGACGCACAATTGGCGCATCATCTTCCTGATCCATCAGGTCTTCTGCTTCTGGTACGGAATCGGCCAGACTGAGTAAATCCGGATGATCTTCCAGACCGGCAGCCACCTGTTGTGATTCCCCGCTATCGCCGGCAAAACTGGAACTGAGCAACTGGTTAAATTCCTGTTCGCTACACAGCTGAAAATGGGCCGGATAGCCGAGCAGACGGCGGGCTTCCTGCAATGCAAGCATGGAGGTATTGTCACGACGCAGAATAAAGGCCTGATCTCCCTCATAACGCAACAGCACTCCATGGCGCTTGGCGAAGCTATATGGGATTTGTAATTGTTTAAGTACTTGCATCGCGAATTATAATAATGATGAAAAAATTTAAATTGAGTGTACTCTAAGCATATGACAGCGTGAAGTATGTTTTCAAAGATTTAGCAAGAAAGGGTGCCAAGATTGCCGCAAGATAAAGATGAATTAATCCCGAATATAGCAAAAATGCGCTGGTGGGGAGAACAGAATTTTGAAATAAATCAATCCAAAGCCTGGCAGTTTGGCTCCTTGCTGTTTCGTCTGACCCGGGGCATTCAGGAGTGGCGACTGGAATATTATCGTCCTTCCGTACAATACGATTATGAGCAGCAATGGCATCAGATTGATGATCCAAATTTTGCCTTTCCACTACCAGTGAAAATTGAACGCTACATGTTCAAATCCACACAAAATAAACTGCAACTCATGCCACGTCTTGCAGACCGTTCTGTGGTGATCAAGCCAGTCGATCCGATTTACATCCCGGCCGGACAACGCGGTACGCTTTATATCAGCACCCCCTTATGGATTGCAGGTTTTGTCGAAGGTCAGCGTGCACCCATTTTTGACTTGCCGGTGATCTTACCAAAAGACACCTGGTTTGGACCCAATCACCGTTCGGGGGAAATCTGTTATGCCACCGCAGTTGATGGCAGAACCGAACTGAAACAGTTACATCCACGGGCCTTTCGTGCAGTCACACCGATTGAATTTCACAATACCAGTAACCAGCAATTGCGCTTTGACCGGATGAATGTTCCTGTACCGGCTCTACCTTTATTTTATAGTGAAAGTACCGGCCGCTTATGGACCTCACAAATCCGGGTCTTGCATGAAAGTTCGGACCGTCCACCGCGGATTCGGGTCGAAAACCGCACGCCGCCCAATGCTGGTGAAGTGGCCTATCTGCACCCACCGCGCGATCCGGCAGGTGCGTTATTTAATATGTTTGATTCATTTTTCTAAGGGCGTCTGATGCCAAGTTCAAATATTCCGACCGAAGTCACCAACAGCCTGAAGGGAGTGTTTACCAGTATCAATACCGACCGCCTGACCGAAGTTCTGGTGGCGGTGGTGTTGTGCTTTATTGGTTTCCTGATCGCACGCTTTATTTCCAATACCTTTATCCGGACCATTGGGGTACGTTTTAATGCCCATCAGAAACTGGTCTGGCGCCGCGGGATTTTCTATTTTATCTTCCTGCTATTTGTGATGGCCAGCCTGAAAGAGGCCGGCTTTAAACTCAGTGTCTTCCTTGGCGCTGCCGGAATTCTAACGGTCGCACTGGGTTTCGCTTCACAAACCTCGGCATCCAACCTGATCAGTGGTCTGTTCCTGATTGGTGAAGGTTCTTTTGAAGTCGGTGATACCATCCAGATTACCTTGATTCGTGGGCATACCATTGAAGGTGAAGTGATTTCGATTGACCTGCTCTCGGTTAAACTTTTGACCCAAGATAATATTTATGTACGGTTGCCAAATGAACAGCTAATTCGGGCGCCAGTGCAGAACCTGTCAAAATTTCCGATACGGCGTATTCCAATTACTTTGGCAATCAATTTCCATGAAGATATTATCAAAGTGCGCGAAGTACTGCTGGACGTTGCCAACAAGTATGCACTGGTTCTGGCCGACCCGAAACCGGCCGTCACCGTTACTGCGTTCCGTGAATCTTCGATTGAACTGCTGTTTGCGGTGTGGTGCCAACAGGAAAACTACCTGAAAGTACGTGATGAAATGCAGGAACGGATTCGAAACGGCTTTGTCGATAACCAGATTGAAATTCCGGTGCCAAAAATGGGCTTTGTCGATCCTCCACTTTCCCGCCCTCTAGAAAATGAAGAGATCGATCAATACGCCAATGACAAGGCTCTCAAAAGAGAGTCTGGTCTGAAATAATCCTTAGATTCCCTCTCCTTTTTTAGAGGAGAGGATTCAATCAATCAGTTTTCTCTGGCATCGGTGCAATATACGCAATCAGCAGCATTACCCCGCCCGCCAGCAAGAAGGAAATCACCCGGGTCAGGGTGCCAATATGTGACAGGTCAAATAGTACGAGCTTCAAGGTCACAATCACCAGAATACTGCC
Organism: Acinetobacter sp. 197; assembly: GCF_048148385.1. NCBI lineage: Bacteria > Pseudomonadati > Pseudomonadota > Gammaproteobacteria > Moraxellales > Moraxellaceae > Acinetobacter > Acinetobacter sp. 197. Next base: position 244,737 of record NZ_JAYWZK010000003.1, on the reverse strand, counting down.
GCCTAAAATCCACATCGGTTTCAGTTTTTTGAGTGTCGCCGTCCACATGGTAATCCAAGCCAGTAATACCCAGAGTATGGTCAGACTGAGCTGAACTGTTGCATTGTTCCATAATGCCAGCTCATTAAACGGTGTCTGCAGGTACACATGCAAAGCTCTTAAAACAATATAACTGGAAAGCCATAACAGGCTTAGTACCATTAAAACTGCAATCATGCCTTTATCACGTCCCACCTTGATTTGCTGTAACAGCATCCAGATAAAACTGGCAAACATGGCAATACTGATCAGGTCAAAAGGATTGAGAATCGGCAGCCAGTAATATTGAAAAGCTTGCTGGCTAAACAGCTGTGAACAAACCAGCCAAGTTGCCATCAGCAATAAACAGCTCTTGGTTTGCCAAAGCTGCTGCCAGCCTGACTGCACATCCTGCCGATAGCACCACAGGCAGAATAATAAAGGTAAAATCACCATGCTCAGATAAGGCATGTTCGGGATCAGGCATAAACTTGCCAGAGCCAGGCTGCTAAAAACACCAAAGCTCATCCATTCCTTGGAGAGCTGCAAGCCAGCCAGCGGTCTAAGCCACAGAATGGCCAATAATATCGCTGAAAGTGCAGAAACCCCACGTTCCAGATCACCATTCCAGACAATCACCGCATTTTGACTGCGATCCAGGGTCAGAATCGCTGCAATGACCAGCAAAGGCGAGATGCCGCTCCACTTCGGCAGTAACCAGGACCATTCCTGATTTTTGCGCAGGATCATTTCATTGAACAGTACATAACCCAGTGTGATGATAAATAAACTCAGCACATAGGCATGCTGACTCGGGAATTCATCTTCCAGCAAGGCAAATAGCATCAGGCTGGCCGCGACACTCACGCTGCTTAAAAAACTGACACTCAGACTATCCATCTGCTGCTGGTATTGCTTTTTAAGCTGGCTGATGACCACGACTGCCACATAGCACAGACTCAAAATCCAGAAAATGATTCGCGGTGTTGGATTAATCTCGACCAGATAATACAGACTGCTGAATCCGGCCATCAGTAATAAGCCCATGCTCAGATAGTGTGCTACCCGGACATTTTTTTCCAAGGCCCATAAATAAATCAGCACACCTTCAACTGCCCAGCCAATCACACTCCATTGTTCTGTCAATAAGATCGGTGGCACCAAGGCCAGGAAAATCAGCATCAGGCTCAGATAGCTCTGCGAAATGAGCTGGATAGTTTGTTTACGGCGCAGCAGTGTCCAGCAAGCCGCAAATACCAGTGCAAAGAACAGGCTTAATCCGGCTTGCCAGAGTTTTTGATTGGGCTGATTAAAATGAATCAGATACAGAAAAATATATGCCGTGATCGGTGCAGCGAAAATCAGCGCTAAGTCCAATACCGGTTTTAACTGAAAACGTGAGAGATCCTGTCGTGCCAGCAACTGGCTAAAGCGGAAACCTAGCCAGATAAACAGCGCACTATGTGCCAGAATCAGCGCAGTCATGGCATAACGCTCATATGTATAACCATGAATCAGGCTATATATCCCGCCCACGACCGCAGTCACTAAAAAGGCAATTTGATTGAGAATCTTCCATGGCCGGAAACTGCTCAGTACTGCCACCCCGATATTGATCAGCAGATAATAGCTGATCAGCTCAACAGCAGAAGCATCGCGGGTCGGCAAGGTAAACGGCGCCAGATAAGCAATCAGCAAAGCCATCAAGGCCAGTTCGATGCTTTCCTGTTTCAGGCTTAAATACAGGGTAATAATCAGAATAATGAGGAATAGCAAAGTCGCCAACGGTAACGTGGGAATCACCAGATTGTAATAGGCAAAAAATAAGGTCAGGAACAGACTCCCCAAACCTAGCCCTTCCAGTGCCAGAGCAAAACTCCGATTTTTCTGCATCAGGCGATAACCCAGCCCTGCTATACACCCACTTGCTAGTGCAACAAGGCCTAATTTTGCAGCCAGACTGAGTTGCCAGTGCTCAGTGGCAAAACGCAGCAGTAAAATAATCCCGATCACTAAAATACTAATTGCGACTTTTAAAACTGGATTTCCCTGGAAAAGCCAGCGCTGCAGTTGATCTACCAGATGAGGAGAGTCATTTACCTCTTGGGCAGACTCAGTTTTCACGAATGGAACAGAATCGGATCGATCCGGTGATCGCTGTAAGGGATCGTCAGAATGGGATTGTGATTGCAGCTGTATCAAACGCCCTTCCAGACGTTGCAGCCACCTGAGCAAAAAGAATACCCATGCCGTAATTCCGATGCCCATCAGCCAATCCAGTTCAGCCAGTCCACCAACAATGGCAGTAATTGAAGAAATATATAAAGGAACTTTAGAGTTATGCTCCAAGGACATCTGCTGCTGTCCGGCCAATTGATTCAGCGGTGCTTCTACCGCAGTGACATATTGCATCACGCTAAAGATAAACCCCAAACCACACAGATAAGTCACAATCTGATAACCCAGATACCAGGCGCTGATCCCGGCAATCAGCAGGGTAATCAGCCAGATCATGCGCAACTCATTCCGTCCTGCACCCATTCTTATATTTCTCTTTCCTGAATCGCTCCATCATACAACAGCTTGTGCTGCTTATTTCATCTTCGGCCGATATTCGCTAAGCTGTAAACTCAGACTCGTCTCAGCGAGCGCGGTAAAAATCACGTACAATAGCACTGTATTTTGAATAAGGAATTGATTACATGCCACCATTTGTCTTGGTCGATGGCTCTTACTTTTTATTTCGTGCCTTTCACGCACTGCCACCATTAACCACGTCAACCGGTTTACATACCAATGCAATTCGTGGTGCGATTTCTGCTATTCAAAAACTGATGCGCCGGACCCAACCGACCCATATGGCGGTAATTTTCGATACCCCAGAACCGACCTTCCGGCATGAGCTGTCACCGATTTATAAAGGTGACCGTCCGAGCATGCCAACGGAATTATCCGAACAGATTCCTTATCTGCATGCCTTGATCCGCGCTTTGGGCATTCCGCTACATACCTTGCCAGGTGCCGAAGCCGATGACATTATCGGGACACTGGCCAAACGTGCCGAGGCGATGGGACATCAGGTGCTGATCTCTACGGGCGATAAAGATATGGCGCAACTGGTGACCGAAAAAGTTACCCTGGAAGACAGCTTTAAAGAAAAACCGCTGGATGTCGACGGCGTGTTTGAAAAGTTTGGCGTTTGGCCAAATCAGATTATTGACTATCTGACCCTGATGGGCGATGCATCGGATGGCATCATGGGCGTGCCGGGTGTGGGTGCCAAAACTGCAGCAAAACTGCTTAACGAATATGGCTCGATTGGTGGCATTTTAGAAAATGTCGACAAGATCAAAGGCAAAGTCGGTCAAAATATTAAAGAACATGTCGATGGCATTGCACTGGACCATCAACTGGCCAGTATTGTCATCGATCTGGATCTTAACTTTGGTTATGACGATTTAAAACTGGGTGAGCCGAATGTCGAGACCTTACGTCATTTATACACCGAGCTGGAATTCCGTAACCAGCTGCAGTCCTTAGATCACCCGAACAACCCGAATAATTCAAACTACAAGCAGGCGGCAAAATCTATTAACGCCAAAGCGGTTACAGTACCAGAACCTCTGGAAGACCATGCGTCTGTGACCAGCAGTGATGACCAGTTAGGACAAGCCACCTATCACACGGTATTAAGCCAACAAGATTGGGACACACTGTTTGGGCGCTTAAGTACCGAAAAACGTTTTGCCTTTGATACCGAAACCACCAGTCTGGATTATCGTATTGCACAGATTGTCGGTTTCTCGGTCGCCTTCGATGCGCAGGATGCTTATTATGTTCCCTTGGCACATGATTATGAAGGCGCACCGGAGCAGCTGAATCGTGAAGTAATTCTGGCGCAAATCAAACCAATTCTGGAAGATGAGTCTGTAAAGAAAATTGGTCATCATCTGAAATATGATGCACATGTCCTAGAAAATCATGGCATTCATCTGGCAGGCTGGTATTTCGACACCATGCTAGCTTCCTATGTCCTGAATTCTGTCGCAACCCGTCATGGCATGGATGATGTGGCCCGTCTGTATTTGAGTCATCTGACCACGACTTATGAACAGGTAGCCGGTAAAGGTGCCAAACAGAAGACCTTCAACCAGATTCCACTTGAAACTGCAGCACATTATGCTGCAGAAGATGCACATGTCACCTATCGTCTTTATGAAGTCTTGAGCAGCAAATTACAGGCGCATCCGGAACTGGTGAATATTCTGCACAATATTGAAGTTCCGGTCGCACGTGTATTGACGCAAATGGAAGAAAACGGCATCGAACTGGATCTGGCTTTTCTGGATCAGCTTGGGGGCGAATTTTCCAACACCATGCAAAATCTGGAAAACCAGATTATGGAAATTGCCGGTGAAAGCTTTAATGTCAGCTCACCTAAACAGGTCGGTGAAGTGTTATTTGAAAAGCTGGGCCTAAAAGGCGGTAAAAAAACCACCACCGGACAATACAGTACCAGTGAAAGTGTACTGGAAAAAATTGAACATCCGATTGCCCAGCTGATTCTGGAGTATCGTGGTTTGTCCAAGCTGAAAAGTACCTATACCGATGGCTTATGCAAACAGGCCAATCCTGATACCCACCGGGTGCATACCAGTTATCATCAGGCATTGACTGCAACTGGCCGTTTATCATCGACTGATCCAAACCTGCAGAATATTCCGATTCGTGCCGAAATTGGCCGTCAAATCCGCAAGGCATTTGTGGCACCTGAAGGCCGTGTCTTGCTGGCAGCCGATTACTCACAAATTGAATTGCGTCTGATGGCCCACTTATCTCAGGATGAAGCCCTGCTGGATGCATTTATTCATGGTCAGGATGTACACCGCCGTACCGCAGCGGAAGTTTTGGGCATTCCTTTGGAAGAAGTGACCAATGACCAGCGCCGTCAGGCCAAGGCTGTTAACTTCGGCCTACTTTACGGCATGTCCGAGTTTGGTCTGATCCGACAGTTAGGTTTTACCCGTCAGGAATCACAGGATTATATCAAGCAGTATTTCCACCGTTATCCGGGCATTTATGACTATATGCAACGTACCCGTCAGGTTGCATTAGAACAAGGTTTTGTTGAAACCCTGCTCGGACGCCGTTTATATACCCCAGATATCGATGCCCGTAATATGATGGTGCGTAAAGCGGCAGAACGTGCCGCAATTAATGCCCCGCTACAAGGTTCGGCTGCAGATATCATTAAAATGGCGATGATTGAAGTCGACAAGATGTTGCCAAAAGATCAGGCCAAAATGCTGCTACAAGTGCACGATGAACTGGTGTTTGAAGTCGATGAAGCAATTGCCGATGAACTGGCACCTAAACTGGCTGAAGTGATGCAATCGGTACTACAGATTTCTGTACCGTTGGTGGTAGAAGTCGGTAAAGGCAAAAACTGGGATGAGGCGCATTAAAGGATTTCCTCATCCCAGCCCTCCCCCCTCTGGGAGAGAGTGTGAAAACCAATATATTAAAGGTATCCACTCTCCTCTCAGGAGGGGGTTAGGGAGAGGTTAATATCCCATCTTCTTCTTGTACTGCGCTTAAAACTTATTCACGGTTGGGGAAGTTTAACAAATCCCTCCCAACCTCCCTTTTCTAAAGGGAGGAGCAAATAAAAAAGGACGCTTCAGCGTCCTTTTCTTTTCATTCAGATTAAAAACCCGTTAACAATACAATTGCTACCTGGTTCATGATCATTTCAATCACAATCAAGGCCAGAATCGCCAGGATTGGAGACAGGTCAATCATGCCCATATTCGGCATAATCCGGCGGAAAGGTGCCAGCAATGGCTCGGCAAGTTCCTGAACGACTTCAATATAAGGTGAACGGGATTGGGTAAACATCACCACCCAGCTTAAAATAATGGTAGCGAAAATCAAGTAACGACAGAAACGGATCAAATCCTGCATCATGGTGACAAAAGTCAGAATGAGCAAATGCACAGGACCATTCGGCATGCCACCCGACAGATACATCATGCCGAAAATTTTCAGCAAATACAGCACCACTAAAAGTGCCAATGCCGCAGTATTAACCCGCCCTTTGCCCATCGTGGGGAAAATACGCCCGAATACATCTACAATTTTGGTCGCTTTGACGGTAGACAGAACGACGGGATTGTAAGGACTTACCGCAGCCAATTGCATTAAAAAGCGGAAGAATACGAGCAAAATCGCGACGTTAATGATAATGCCAAAAATTAGCGCAGAATTTGCACCCATACTTGAACTTTCCTAAAAATTAAACTGAAGATTTGCTGCTTTCACTGAGCTCTTGAGCCAGTTCCTGACTGCGTTTTTGCGCAGCAGCAAGTGCTGCCTGAATATTCTGAGAAATTTGCGCACGGTCGAACACTTCTAGTGCTGCCTGAGTCGTTCCATTTGGAGAGGTGACGTTTTTACGTAGCTCAGCCGGTGTATTTGAACTGGTGATGGCCATTTGTGCCGCCCCCAAAGCCGTTTGCAGAGTGAGTGCTGTGGCTACTTTTTCATCCAGACCTAAATTCTTGCCAGCACGAATCATGCTTTCCATCATATAGAAAAAATAAGCAGGTCCCGAACCAGATACTGCAGTGACCGCATCAATCTGAGCTTCAGAGTCTACCCAAATTGTCAGGCCGGTAGAAGCTAAAACCTGACTCGCCAGCTCGCGATCTTCTGCCTTTACTTCATCTTTAGCAAATAGGCCATGTGCACCGGTTTGTACGAGTGCTGGTGTATTTGGCATGACACGGACAATACGGTCAGTCCCCAATAGTGCAGACAATGTAGCAATCTCGGCACCCGCAACGATCGAAATAACCAGCTTGCCGTCCAGCAAACCCTGCAATGGTTTCAATACCTCAGCCAATACCTGTGGTTTGACTGCAAACACGACAATATCCGCATTTTTGATAGCAGCACGATTATCATCGGTGACATTCACTTCTTTTTCTGCAAGCAGTGAACGTACTTTCTCGACCGGATCAGAAACTGTAATACGTGTTGGTGGCAATCCCCGTGAAATCAGCCCGCCAATCAAGGCTTGAGCCATATTACCGCCACCAATAAAGCCAATATTACAATTTAAAGCTGCACTCATGTTTAATGCTCGTCGTTGAATTCTAAAGTTGAAGAAACCGAAATGGGTAGCCACCCCCCTGCTTCACAATATGCAGATTGAGCTAACCAAAATCCTTTAGGTGTAAACACGCCTAGCATAACATTATCTGTGCTTAATATTTGAATAGTATGCCGAGTCCATGGAAATATTTGCGCTTCCTGAATGGCTTTCTTCAGAGGCCAGTGTCCAATCCGGCCATGCAGATGAATTTTCTCCCCGCCTTTGCGTGTGCGCAAATATAAGCGTTGACCGAATAAGGCGGCAGATAATCCGAAAGTAGCTGTTTGAATCTTAAATTGTCCTGAAGGCAGCTGAACCTGATCCTGTTCACGTAAAATAATCTGCTGTTCGGCTAGCTTCGGTTGCTGATCCGCCCGATAGACCTCAGCTTTTAGACGATGCAAATGCTGCTGATAACGCACATAATAAAAGCCTTGCCAATGTAAAGCTGCCTGCGCATCCAGTTTTGCCGCAATTACTTCATTCTGTACTCGCTCAACCATTTCTAGAGAAGGACGATATTGCCCTTCTCCTTTCATCCAGACAGAAAGTAGTTGGCGCTGCCGGGCTTTAGATAGGTTTAAAAATGCAGATAAATTCAGACTTTCGGCATTGCCACAGCATTTTAAATCCTGCTCCAGCACTTCCTGCAGAATATGCTGTGCATCCTGCATCAGCTCGCTGGTACGTACCAGGGCAGACTGCATTTTAGGATAACGTTCACTTAACATCGGCCAAAGAGTTTGACGGGCCCAAGCCCGGTCATAATGTATGTCCTGATTGGTCGGGTCTTCGATATTCTGAACATTCAGACCCGATGCCCATTGGCAAATCTGCTCACGGGAAACATCCAGCAGTGGCCGCCAAATCGTGAGATTTTCACGTATATCCAGCTGTTTCATTGCAGCCAGACCATCTATACCGGCACCCGATAATAGACGCAGCATCAAGGTTTCCGCCTGATCCTGCTGATGATGTCCGAGCACCAGAATTTCATCTTGCTGTAAATGTTGTAGATAGGCCTGATAACGTGAATTACGCGCTTGCTGTTCCAGGTTGCCATGAGCCACATGAACAGGCTGGAGGATGCAGGGAATATCCAGTTGCTGACACTGCTGCTGGACAAAAGTGCCCCATGCCCTGCTGATACTTTGCAGCTGATGATCCACATAGATTGCCCGAATTTTTCCCGGGCATAAAAAAAACATCAGATGCAGAAGCAGCATAGAATCTACGCCGCCACTGCATCCGATGAGAAATTTTGTTCCTGCAGGAAACTCCTGCAGCTGCTTTAAGATGCCAGACCTAAATTGTCGCTGCCAAACTTCATTAAACGCTGGTAACGTGCTTCGCATCGTGCTTGTGGTTCCATAGCTTGCAGTTCATTTAAGGCTTCTTTCAGTACCGCTTTCAAGCTGTTCATGACCTGATCCGGATTTAAATGAGCACCTTCACCCTCATCCACCACATATTCTACAATACCCATCTTCTGCAGTTTTTCTGCAGTCAAGGCTAAGGCTTCACTGGCCTGTTCCGCTTTTTCTGCAGTCTTCCATAGAATGGAGGCACAACCTTCCGGTGAAATTACCGAATAGATACTATGAGAGAGCATTACCACACGGTCAGCTACGCCAATACCGAGTGCACCACCTGAACCTCCTTCACCCAGGACAGTCGCAATTACAGGTACTTTCAGGTTAGACAGTTGCGCCAGACTGGTTGCAATGGCTTCAGCCTGACCACGTTCTTCTGCACCTACACCCGGGTAAGCACCCATGGTATCAATAAAGGTGAAAACAGGCAGATTAAAACGTTCTGCCATATCTAGCAGACGTTGTGCTTTACGGTAACCTTCCGGATTACTCATGCCAAAATTATGCTGTAATTTTTCACGGGTACTACGACCACGGTGCTGACCTACGATCATCACTGGCTGTCCATCGAAACGAGCCAGGCCACCGATCATTGCACCATCATCACCATAGAGACGGTCACCATGTAAAGCATCAAATTCAGTGAATATTTCACCAACATAGTCCAGAAATTGTGGACGTTCCGGATGACGAGCAATCTGTACTGTCGTCCATGCTTTTGATGGGGTAGCTTTATTTTTCATAGGTCAACCGTTTTCATCCCTATAAAGGTATTAATTAACAAATTGTTCAGATAGAACCGAGAGCTCAATCTCCCAATTTTTAAACTGCAACTGTTCATCATGCAGTTCAGCAATCAATAATGGCCATTGTTTGGCATCACCCGAAATACTGAGCTGCCATTGTTGCGCATTCTTGACCTTGAGTTCAATGGCAGGAAGCATCTCATCGCTACGACTGTGATTGACCAAAACCGCCAGACGAAGCAGTAAACACAGCTGTAAAAGTTTAGTTCCACCCACTTTCATCACGTCATGCTTGGCATCAGTGCGCAATTTACGCCGATGATGCGCGACCAAATGTGACAAATGATTCTGATCAACCTGTGAAAAACCAGCAATGTCAGAATGCTGCAATAAATAGGCACCATGACGATGGTAACCACTATGACTAATCGCCAGACCGATTTCATGGAGATACGCGGCTCGACGGAGTAGGTCACTATCATCACTATTCAGGCCAAGATCAGCCGCGACATCATCAAACAGTTTTTGCGCCGTTTGTACCACACGTTCTGCCTGCTTGGCATCGGCATTATAACGACCAATCAGGGCATGGACTGAACGATCACGGATATCTTCATGTTTGAAACGGCCTAACAGGTCATACATGACACCTTCACGTAATGCCCCATCAGAATAAGTCAGATACTCAATATCCAGCACATCAAAGACCGCATATAAAATGGCAATTCCTGCCGGCAAAACTGCACGGCGATCCTCTTTCAGACCTTCGAATTCCATATCCGAGACATATTTATATTTGAGCAGCTTATCTTTAAGCTTTTCCAGGCCTTCTCGCGTCAGCTGTTCGCGATCATTGCTCCATCCCATATTAATACAGATTTGGCGGCAGGCTTTAATTGTACCACTCGATCCGACGACAGCATCCCAACCGGCAGATTTATAGGTATTGGCAATTCCGGAAATTTCTTTACGTGCCGCAGTGACTGCTTTGTCAAAAGCTTTGGCACTGATTTCCCCATCCTGAAAATAGGCCTTAGTAAAGGCTACGCAGCCCATCTGTACTGATTCAGTATAAATAGGCTCGAACTCTTCACCGATAATCAGCTCAGTCGAACCACCGCCGATGTCAACCACCAGACGACGGCCGCTATTGGCCATGGTATGCGATACCCCCAGATAAATCAGGCGGGCTTCCTCACGGCCGGCAATAATTTCGATCGGTTTCGGCAAAATTTCTGCGGCTTTCTGGATAAACTCATGGCCATTTTTGGCTTGCCTTAGAGCATTTGTTGCCACGATCCGCAAGCGGTTCGGCTGAACCGCACCTAAACGCCCGACAAAACGGGCCAGACAGGCCAAACCGCGTTGCTGTGCGGCTTCCGTTAAATTTTTATTTTCGTCTAGTCCTGCGGCAAGCTGAACTTTTTCTGACATTGATGCCACTTTCTTCACTTCGCCATGATCCACCCGAGCGATGGCCAAATGAAAGCTATTTGATCCCATATCGATGGCGGCAAGTAATTCTTCATCAATCAAAAAGTCAGACATTCCAGAAATAAACCTTTAACGAATTGTGCTTAGAGTAATTCACATGCATGCAATTTAAAAGCCATTTGTAACGACATTTTTATGCCTTATTCTTTTTATGCATCGGGAATAATAGTGAGACACGATCATCACTATCGTGATCATCCATTAGACAAAATAACATTAAGCATTGAAAATTTACAGATTCCCCTACATTGTTAAAGATGGCTATGTAATACTAATAATTAGTTATCTTTAAAATATTAATCTGGAGCACATTCCATGTCTGGCAACATCGTAAACACTACTGACGAAAACTTCGAAGCAGACGTTCTTCAATCAGACGTTCCTGTACTGGTCGACTTCTGGGCAGGTTGGTGTGCACCATGTAAAGCAATTGCACCTGTACTAGAAGTACTTGCTGATGAATATCAAGGCAAGGTTAAAATCGTGAAAGTTGACGTAACTTCTTGCGAACAAACTGCTGTAAATTTCAACATTCGTAACATCCCGGCTTTGCTGATGTTCAAAAATGGTGAAGTTGTTGCGACTCAAGTCGGTGCTGCACCAAAATCTAAACTGACTGCATTTATTGATGACAATATCTAAGCAGATCATTTTTTAGTAAAAAAATACGCGACTTATGCTCGCGTATTTTTTTCGGCTATAAATTGACAAAGTCAGCATTTTCTCTTATATTTGCTACTCAAGAGATAAAGGATCCTAAATCCTGCCAATTTCTTACAAGACACATTACATAAGATGCCGCTCGGCAATAGAAATTGTTTTTCACATTTTTCTTTGAAACACTCAAACAGATCTCTGAATTGTTCTTTTTCAAATTCAATGGCTTTCGTTTGAATGCTTGTATGCGGCCGAATGTTACTCCCTTTCCAACCTGTACCTCAGAACTTTGATTCTATCTGACCACCTATGAATTTAACCGAACTCAAGAAAAAACCGATTGGCGAACTCATCAAGATTGCCGAGTTTATGGGCCTTGAAGGTATGGCCCGTAACCGTAAGCAAGACATTATTTTTGCCATCTTAAAACGTCATGCAATGAATGGCGAAGAGATTTTTGGTGATGGCGTTCTAGAAATTTTGTCAGATGGTTTTGGCTTTTTACGCTCAGCCGCAGGTTCTTATTTAGCAGGCCCTGACGATATCTATGTCAGCCCTTCTCAAATTCGTCGTTTTAACCTACGCACTGGCGACACCATTACCGGCACCATTCGTCCACCAAAAGAAGGCGAACGTTATTTTGCCTTACTTAAAGTCAACCAGATTAACTACGACACTCCTGAAAACTCACGTAACAAGATTCTGTTTGAAAACCTTACGCCATTATTCCCGACTGAACAGTTGGTGATGGAATTAGGCAATGGTACCACTGAAGATTTAACCACGCGTGTGATCGACTTAGTCGCACCGATTGGTAAAGGCCAACGTTCAATTATTGTGGCTCCGCCGAAAGCCGGTAAAACCATGCTGCTGCAAAGCATTGCTCAATCGATCGTTCGCAATAATCCTGAAGTCATCCTGATCGTTCTGTTAATTGATGAACGTCCAGAAGAAGTAACCGAAATGGAACGTACGGTTCGCGGTGAAGTCGTGGCTTCTACCTTTGATGAATCACCTGCGCGCCATGTTCAGGTTGCAGAAATGGTCATTGAAAAAGCGAAACGTCTAGTTGAGCATAAAAAAGATGTGGTGATTCTGCTTGACTCAATTACCCGTCTGGCACGTGCCTATAATACCGTGATCCCTTCATCAGGTAAGGTATTAACTGGTGGTGTGGATGCACATGCCCTAGAACGTCCCAAACGTTTCTTTGGTGCGGCACGTAATATTGAAGAAGGTGGCTCTCTAACCATCATTTCTACTGCCCTGATTGAAACTGGTAGTAAAATGGATGAAGTGATCTACGAAGAATTCAAAGGTACAGGTAACCAGGAAATTACCCTTGATCGCCGTATTGCTGAAAAACGCGTCTTTCCTGCAATGAACATCAAGAAATCTGGTACTCGTCGTGAAGAGCGCCTGATGTCAGAAGATAATCTTCGTAAGGTCTGGATTCTGCGTAAGCTGCTGCATACGCAAGATGAATTGGCGGCAATGGAATTCTTGCTGGACCGTATGAAAGAAACCAAAACCAATGATGATTTCTTTGATCAGATGAAACGTAAAGCTTCAAATTAAAATTTCAAATGAAAGGTCACCTAAGCGGTGGCCTTTTTTAAGTTGACATGAATTACACAATGAAACAATCGAGCTCTATTTATGTAAACTTATTTTTAAGTTTTTGATTAATAAAATAATCAGATTAAAAATTGTATAACTTTTAAAAACTTACCAAGCCTTTCTCCAATCTAAATGTTTCATTCCATTGTTATTTTCTGTTAAAAACTTCTTACTTTTTAGCATATTTCAGTACTTTTTTAAGCCTTGCTAGTAGCATTTAAAAAGGCGCAGTGATAGCATATTTGCAGACCAGTTAGACTGCTCCTGCATTGTTAGTACCTAACATAATTAGGAATAATAAAAGCACTTAACAGACTAACTTAGGTTTTTTTTAATCTCAATTTTTAGAGAGTGATGCCATGTTATTCAAAAAAATCGCTATTGCTGCTGCAGTTGCTACTACTTTAGCTTTCGTTGGTTGTGCTAAAAAAGCTGACGACGCTGCTGCTGACGCTAACCAAGCTGCATCTGAAGCTGTAGAAGCTGCATCTGAAGCTGAAGCTGCTGCTGACGCTGCTGCTGTAGAATCTACTTCTGAAGTTGCTGCTTCTGAAACTGCTGCTGTTGCTGAAGCTGACGCTGCTGCTGCTGTTGCTGTTGACGCTGCTGCTGACGCTACTGCTGCTTCTGAAGCTGCTGCTCAATAATCTTTTAGATTATTCAGTATAAAAAAAGAGAGCCTTGGGCTCTCTTTTTTTATTTTAAATACTGAAATTTAAAAAAATAGCAGAATTTAAAAAAAGCAGATCAGTTGATCTGCTCATTTCCCACACGTTGACGAAACTTCTGTCCCGCACGGAAGGTCACTACACGGCGTGCAGAAATCGGAATCTCTTCACCCGTTTTCGGGTTACGGCCTGGACGTTGACGCTTGTCACGCAACTCAAAATTACCAAAACCCGAAAGTTTTACTTGCTCGCCTGAGATGAGCGCCTGGCTAATCTCATCGAAGAACAACTCAACCATTTGTTTTGCTTCACGACGGTTTAAACTCGTGAGCTCACTTAAATGATCAGCCATTTCTGCTTTAGTTAGTGCTGTCATGAAGCCCTCAATGTCGCTTGGTAAGTGTTTTCTAACACTTGAAGGATATTATCCATACCTGATTTAATTTCAGCATCTTCCAGTGTACGGCTTGGATGCTGCCAGAGAAGTGCAAATGCCAGTGAGCGTTTCCCTTCTTCTACTCCTTGTCCAGTGTACACATCGAACAACCAAGTTGAGTCTAAAAGCTCTCCGCCTGTTTTTTCGATAAGTCCCTGAATTTCGCTAACATTAATCTTATCATTAATTAAAAGAGCAATATCACGTCGAACCGATGGAAAACGTGATAATTCTGTAAAATTAGATACATAAGTTTGCAAAACAGCCGCTTGATCCAATTCTGCTACCCATGTGGTTGCCAGATCAAGCTCGTCTTCAAGTGAGGGATGTAAACGACCCAAGTAACCAATTGATTGACCATTCACGAGAATCTCTGCGGATTGTCCTGGATGCAACCAGCTACGCTCTGAACGTATATATTCCACTTTGACACGACCAGCAGCCAGAATTTCCTCTATATCGCCCTTAAAGTCAAAGAAGTCCATTGGCTGTGCCTTGCCATGCCAAGACTCAGGGGTACGTGCACCCGTTGCAATCAGGGCAAAGGTTGGAATCTGTTTTAAATCATGAATACTGTTCGCTTCTTGATAGTCAAAACGCAGACCTAGCTCGAAGAAACGTACCCGACTTTGCTGACGATTGATATTGTATTGAACACAAGGAATCAGGCTAGAGAGCAAGGTTGAACGCATTACCGCTAAATCACTTGAAATTGGATTCGCTAATGCTAAAGGTTTCACATGAGAATTAAGTTGCTTTTCAAGTTTTAGGTCTGCAAAACTAAAACTGATTGCCTCTTGGTAACCCAAAGTTACCGCGGTTTGACGAAGTTGGCCCAATTCGAATTGATCTTGATATTTGGCCAGCTTCACATCAATCACAGGCAAACTGATTTGAATATTGTCATAACCATGAATACGAGCGACTTCTTCAATCAAGTCTTGGTAAATCACCATATCATAACGATGTGATGGCGGCACTACAGACCACTCGCCTTCTGCTTTTACTGTAACTTCACAACCTAAACGGCTTAAAGCATCAGTAATGAACGCTGAGTCAACACTATAACCTAGCAGTTGATCAACTTGGGCTTGATTCAACTCAATTGCGTCGCGTGTTGGCAATAGGGCTGTATTTTCGGCAACTGTAATTGGCCCGAACTCACCGCCCGCAAGTTCCGCAATCAATTGTGATGCGCGGTGCATAGCGATCAATGGTAATTCAAAATCGACACCACGTTCATAACGCTGAGAAGCATCAGTATGCAGGCCAAAGCTACGCGCACGACCGGCAATATGCAGTGGCGCGAAGAATGCAGATTCCAGGAAAATTTCAGTGGTTGCATCGCTGACTGCTGAAGACAAGCCGCCCATAATACCAGCAATGGCCAATGCTTTTTCATCATCTGCAATCACCATCACTTTTTCGTTGAGTTCAACTTCTTGTTCATTGAGCAAAACTAACTTTTCAGCTTCTGTCGCTTGACGTACATGTACCGCACCTTGCACTTTACCACCATCAAATGCATGTAGCGGTTGACCCAGCTCCATCAGCACATAGTTGGTAATATCTACCAGAATGCTGTGCTGACGAATACCAGAGCGAGCCAATGCTCGCTCCATCCATACAGGAGTCACAGCCTTGGTATTGACGTTCTTGATCACACGACCCAAGTAGCGTGGGCAGCCTTCAGTCGACACAACGACTTTCTTTTCGTCGCTAATAGTCGCAGCTACTTCTTTAATTTCAGGGGCAGTCACTGGCAATTGGTTGATCACCCCAATTTCACGTGCGATCCCGCGAATACTGAAGCAGTCCCCACGGTTCGGCGTAATGCTGATGTCAATCACGTTGTCATCAAGATCCAGATATTCACGAATGTTCATACCCACTGGTGCATCTGCAGGCAGCTCTAAAAGACCGTCGATTTTATCTTCCAGATCAATTTCTGAAGCGCCGCACAGCATACCTTGTGACTCGATACCACGTAGCTTGCCTTTCTTGATTTTGAAATCGCCTGGAAGTACTGCACCAATGGTCGCAACTGGCGCTTTCATGCCGGCACGTACGTTTGGCGCACCACATACAATTTGCAGTGGCTCACCTGAACCGATATTGACAGTGGTCACACGCAAGCGATCTGCATCAGGATGTTGTTCTACTGTCAGGACTTCACCAACCACTACACCAGTAAAGGGTTTAGCTGCAGGTGCAAGCTCATCGACTTCCAGACCCAACATGGTCAATTGATCAGAAAGTTTTTCGCTATCGATGGCTGGGTTGACCCATGTGCGTAGCCAATTTTCGCTAATTTTCATTGATATAAAACCTGTAATTCAAATCTCTAGAATCCCCTCTAACTCCCACTTTCTTCCAAAGAGGGAGAGCCCTATGTCATATCTAGACACCCGTCTCCTTTTAGGAGAGGTTAGGGAGAGGTATAAATTTGTTTTTAAGCAAACTGGCGTAAGAAACGCACATCGTTTTGGAAGAACATACGTAAGTCATTCACGCCATAACGCAGCATTGCAAAACGTTCAACACCCAGACCAAAAGCAAAGCCTTTGTATTTTTCAGGATCAATGCCTGCAGCTTGCAGCACATTCGGATGCACCATACCGCAGCCCAGTACTTCCAGCCAGCGACCCCGTTCATCCATAATATCCACTTCCGCACTTGGCTCGGTGAACGGGAAATAAGATGGACGGAAACGTACTTTCAAATCTTTTTCGAAGAATTCGTTCAGCAGGTTAATCAGCAAACCTTTCAGTTCCGCGAAGCTGGTATTTTCAGCCACGTATAAACCTTCGATCTGATGGAACATCGGCGAGTGGGTTTGATCCGAATCACAACGGTAAACACGGCCTGGACACACGATCTGGATTGGTGGCTGCTGGGTTTCCATGGTACGAATCTGCACACCAGACGTATGCGTACGCAGCAAATGGTTCACATCAAAATAGAAAGTATCATGCATAGCACGCGCTGGGTGATGACCTGGAATGTTCAGTGCTTCAAAGTTGTGATAGTCATCTTCAACTTCAGGACCTGTTGCAACCGTAAAACCTGCCTTGGTAAAGAACTGGCAAATACGCTCTTGCACTTGGGTCACTGGATGGATACTGCCCACCTGCTGACCACGACCTGGTAAAGTAATATCAATGGTTTCGCTTGCCAGTTTTTGTTCTAAGGCAGCTTTATGCAGTTCTGCCTGACGTGATGTCAATGCAGCGGTAATGGTTTCACGTACAGCATGGATTTGTGCGCCGAAGACTTTACGTTCTTCAGGATCCATTTTACCAAGCGACTTAGATTGTTCCGCGAGCTGGCTTTTTTTCCCCGTAAATTGCACTCGTACTTGATCAAGTGCAGCAAGGTCTTGAGCTGCTGCAATCGCAGCGAGCGCTTCAGTGGTCAGGGCTTCCAGTGACATAGTAACTCTCAAAGCAACAGGTTAAAAAATATTTTAAAAACCCCACATTCTAACAGTTTTTAGACACTTTGATGAAGATGCGTTTTAAGGAAAATTAGATTGGCATGATTAAATATAAAAAGTATAAGATAAACACAATATCAATCAGATCAAATCACTATGGCACTCGATCAAATTTGGAAACAGCAACTGACCCTGGTCACTTATGGCAATGAATATTTGTCTCAGGGCCTGAGTTTCAATCGTTGGATTCAACATGCCATTTTTAATCAGCATCAGTTTGCCTTTCGGGATCTGATGTCACAACACCTGCTGGCTCAGCATTTTCAGATCTGGCTGGAAGGCCTGAAAAAACAAGGCGTACGCCGACTGAGCTTGCATCGCTCTGATTTACTGATTGATGAAAAAAATCCGAATGCCAATGTCGAGCTATTACCACTGGCGCATTTTATTGTCAGTCATGGTGCCAAAACCAAAACAGCCTGGATCATCGGCAAGGAACTGCCTGAATGGTACAGCGCAGACAATGATTACGAAGCTCCTAAATCACAGCAGTCCCCTTTACGCCATGAAACTTTCTGGTGTTATGAGTTAAATCCTAAACTGGCCAAGCGCATTGATGTCGATCTGGAAGCCCCAAACTGGGATGATATTCAGGCCTATACCGATCATGAACTGTTTGAAAGTAGCCTTGCCCAAGATTTTACCGAACCAGCGTATACCAATTTGCCCTATTACGGCACCATGCCTGCCATTCAGGCCGATAACGAAAGTCATTTGGCCTTAATTCCCACTGACTATTCAGCGGATTATGCTCACCAGACTTTGTACCGCCTAGATGCCTTAAATGACTTTATTCAAACGAAAATCCAGCATCCCTATCGTGCAGATGGCGAAGTACTCAGCCCGGAGCAGCAACTTAACCTGCGACATTTTTCGCAAAAAATTGATGATTTAAGTGCTAAATTCATCAGTAAAGTCGCTAACCACTATAAAACTGCACAGCTAACGCCTAAAGTTGCGCCTGATCCATTTATCGGTATGAGTACCGAAGACCGCTCACCAAAAATTTCTAAAGCAGAAAAACCTCAGGACCCAGGCAAATCCAGTTCGTCTGCAAATGTGCTGACCTTAATTGTGATTACCGTGATTATCTGTCTGATTGGCTACTATTTCGGCCTTTAACATTTTGCCAGAAAAGCTTGAACATCACAGGTAGAATCCAATTGGAGATGTTGATACTCAGGAGCAGACATCAGCTTGAAATAACGCTGGCGCTTTTATAATAGATTATGATCATCCAACCTGTGATGGAATTAAGGTTAAGCAGCTGCCTGAAAATTGCAACATTGTCGGAATGAGACCAAAGCTGTTATTTGCTGATCGTCCAGAAATGCCCTTTTGATTGACCGGTGGCGGTATTGAAATAAAAGGATAAATCAGCCCTACAGTGTAAGGGCTGATTTATTTTCTATCGTCTTTTTCCAGGGTTTAGATTTTTCTACGTTGAGCCAGCTTGCCCAGAGTCTTCAAAAATTAAATGTCCCACTGATAATATAAATCTTTAAGATTCTCACCCAGATCACTGGCATCTCCTTCACTGACAAAATAGGCGCCGGTCTTTTCATAAAAATAACGACTGGAATTCAGGTTCAATACGCTGCATTGCATATGCTGATAGGATTTTTCTCGACTTAAGCCCAAACCCAATTGAACCAACTTAGCCCCCACACCTTGTCCCTGAATCTGTTTCAGTAAATACAAAGCTCTCAACTCACTGATTAGTGCATCTACCGGAAAATTGAAAGCAGCAAAGCCCAGCACCTGAGCATTTTCTTCATAGACAAATACCCGTCGATTTTCCTGTTCAAGCACAGAACGCCACAAAGCGGTTCTTTGTTCTACACTCAACTTATCGAGAATTTCTTGTTTGATGATGTTTTTATAGCTTTCACGCCAGCTTTGTACGTGCACTTGGGCAATCGGCAGAACATCCTGTTGAGTGGCAAGTCGAATCATTATTTTTAAGCCTTATTTTTGATTATGCAGTTTAACAATGACTAAAAAATATAGGATTTACAATACTGATTTTTAAATAATATTTAAAATGACTACTTTTATTTAAGCATAAAAAAAGACCGCTAAAAGCGGTCTTTTTCAAGTCATAAAGACTTATGCAGCCAATGCATCTTTAGCTTTAGAAGCTAAAGCAGCAAACGCAACTGCGTCATGCATAGCGATGTCAGCAAGTACGCGACGGTCGATAATCACTTGAGCTTTTTTCAAGCCAGCGATCATACGGCTGTACGACAAACCATTTTGACGAGCACCAGCGTTGATACGTGCAATCCACAAAGCGCGGAATTGACGTTTCTTCTGACGACGGTCACGGTAAGCATATTGACCAGCTTTGATTACCGCCTGGAACGCTACGCGGTAAACGCGTGAACGAGCACCATAGTAACCTTTAGCGCGAGCAAGAATTTTTTTGTGACGGCGATGAGCCTGTACACCACGTTTTACACGAGCCATTTATAATCTCCTTAGATGTACGGGCACATACGACGAACTGAAGCAACGTCACTTACGTGAACCATTACACAGCCGCGCAATTGACGAATACGCTTAGCAGATTTTTTGGTCAAAATGTGGCGTTTGAACGCTTGTTTACGCTTAAAACCGTTAGCAGTCGCTTTAAAGCGTTTAGCTGCACCACGGCGAGTTTTCATCTTAGGCATAACAACCTCTTTTGAACACCTGTTCGGCTCGTTTGCACCATTACAAAACGACCTGCAGGTAAGGGAGCGAGTATTCTAAAGCATCTTTGTTTAAAACAAAAGCATCTTCACCCAATAAGCGAATTTAAAGAATGATTTCGCTCTGAAATAATATCCAAGACTGAATCAAGAAAATAGCTTCAGGCTTAGAACAAGGCAAAGGCCGCATAGACAAACAGATAACGTCCAATTTTAGCGATGCTGACCATCAGCAGAAAACGGGCGAAGTTTTCTTTTAATAGTCCCGCAATCAGGGTAATCGGATCACCAATGATAGGCACCCAGCTCAGCAGTAAAGACCAGTAACCATATTTTTGATAGGTCGTTTGCGCCTTGAGCATCTTGTCTGCCGAAACCGGAAACCACTTTTTATTCTTATAATGTTCAATCTTGAGGCCCAGATACCAGTTCACACACGACCCCAGAATATTCCCCAGACTGGCCACCGCAATTAACAGCACTGCATGCTGCTTGTTCTGCACTAAAAGCCCCAGCAAAACAGCTTCAGACTGTAAAGGCAATAAGGTCGCTGCACCAAAGGCCGACAGAAATAGCAGCAACAGACTCATACAGCTATTAACGGCTCAAACCCAACTTTTTCTTGGCTTTGCTGTATTCCCAACTCGACCAAATTACTGCTGCTACCATGACAATAATCCGCCCCCCTTTATACTGCTGAGTAATGGGTTCAATCGCTGCACGGAGAATTTGCTGATCTTTGGTATTCAAGGCTGCAATCACCTGATCAATATGCACAATTTCAGCAATATAAAGCACCAAACATGCAGCAATTCCAAAGAGGATACTCCAGTAAATTCGGGTATTGCTTTCAATAATCTTGGTAAAGTTCAGAAGAAAATCGTTCATATATCCATCCAATAAAAAACCACCGTAAGGGTGGCTTTATTTGCTTAAGACTATTTTAGCATAAAGGCTACAGCTTAACTGACCTGTATCGCCAGCGCTTTCTGAACTGCAGGACGTGCATTCAAGCGATCAATATATTTGGAAACCTCAGGATAATCTTCCAGGTTGATCTGCTGCCAGTCATATCGCAATAACCACGGAAATATCGCCATATCGGCAATCGAGTATTCGCCAGCCACATACTCCTGCCCGACCAGCTGTTTATTCAGCACACCATACAGACGTTTGCTTTCATTGACATAACGATCTGTTGCATAAGCAATCCGCTCAGGCGCAAAACGGCTAAAGTGATGATTTTGTCCGAGCATTGGTCCCAGACCGCCCATTTGCCACATCAGCCATTGTTCCACCTGAACACGCTTTACTTCATCAACTGGATAAAACAAACCTGTTTTTCGACCCAGATACTGCAAGATCGCGCCTGACTCAAAGATTGAAATCGGCTGACCATTCGGCCCATTCTGATCAACGATTGCTGGGATTTTATTGTTGGGAGAAATAGCCAGAAAATCGGACTGGAACTGATCATTTTCTAGAATATTGATGGGAATAATTTGATATTCCAGCCCCATTTCTTCCAAGGCTATACTGATTTTGTGGCCATTCGGAGTGCCCCAGTAATATAAATCGATCATTTTCTTTTAATACTCCCTGCACTTGTCACGTGCGATGATGTCTCCAACATAGAGGATTTAGAAGGAAACAACAAGCCTAGAGATAAAAATTATTTTATAATAAAAATCAATATATTATTAAAATTTTATATTTTTTATATTGGATATCTTGAAAATTTCAGCCACATACACATATTTATTTTTGCATAAGAATTAAGTCAGTCTTCTGCACTGTAGATGCCTCACCTGACAGATCTTATTTTCTTGTTTTTATAACTTTACTTAAATGAGAAGGTTCTAATCATGAGTAACTTAAATCTTCATCCCTTGTTTCGTCGTAGTATTGGTTTTGATCGCCTGAATGACTTTATTGATTACGCCATGCAAAGCGATACACCGAATTATCCGCCGTATAATATCGAAAAGCATGGTGAGAATAATTACCGCATCGTGGTGGCAACTGCGGGTTTTCGTCAGGAAGAACTCGACATTCGTCTGGAAAACAGGTTGCTGACCATCTTGGGGCAACCTGAAAATCAGGACAATAACGCTATCGAATTCCTGCACAAAGGAATTGCACGACGCGCGTTTAAATTGTCTTTACGCCTAGATGAGTATATTGAGGTACAACAGGCAGACTATGAAAATGGGTTGCTGATCATTGACTTGCAGCGCATTATTCCAGAAGAGAAATTACCTCGAAAAATTCCGATCGGCAAGAAACTGCTCATTGAAAATATTGAAAAATCAGTGGAATAAGCTTGATTAGGCTAAAAAGCAAGGTCCGAAAGGGCCTTTCTTTTTGGCTACGGATTACCTAAGCTCATTGAGGCAATACGCTTTCTGATCATTAAAATAAGCCATGAATGCGCCAGAAAATATCCTGTTTCATCAAGCCAGCCCGATCATGCGCGCAACTGGATATCTGCTACTGTGCTGTCCGGTTGGAATATTCAGCATTTTCTATTTGAGCAGTACGGGTAGCAATTCCAGTTTTCTTCAAGGGCTGCTATTTTTATGGCAGGAGGCTCCTGGCTTTTATATTTATATTGGTGGCTTTCTTGGTCTTGCCGTACTTATGCTTGGAACTAAATTAAAAATTACCTCACACGCCATTTATTATACTCTGGCAGGTTTCCGAATCAGCCTGTGCTTAAAACGGCACTCGGTACAGTATAGTTTTCTGAATCCACACTATGATTCTCTCAAAGCACATCTCAAACGCTGGCTCTATAACATGCCAGCGCATGTCATCAGTCAACGCGATGGCACTTTGGATTTTAAATTGCACCACCCCGGTCGGATAAATCAATTTTGTCTTGGATTTTTCCGGATTCAACTGTCGATGTTTTCTCGTCAGCAGGCTCAACAGATTATGCAGGCCATACAAAGTGCCTGGAATTTCAGAGCATAAAAAAGCCATCAACTGAATACTTTTTTATACCGGGTAAACAGGTTATGGTAATAAACACGCTGTCAATTCATCCACTGTTTGACACAAATAGGTTGGTTTGGCCTCTGCCAATGCATGTGCATGGTTAAATCCCCATGTCACCGCGGCCACAGGCATACCTAAGGCTTGTGCGGAATGAATATCTGAAATTTGGTCACCAATATAAATGGCGCGTTGTGCTGAGCAATGGGTATGGCGTAATACCTTTCTAATTTGTCGCTGTTTACCATAAATTGAGGCATTTGGCATAATCCAGTCGAACAGAGCAAGACGCTGTTGGCCAAGACTGGCATGACAGTTCTCCAGCGAATTGGAGGTCACGACCGCCAAGCATATACCAGCTTGCTTTAACTGTTGCAGCAATTGATCTATTCCGTCGAACACAACAGGTTGCGGGCTGTGCTGTATACTCCGTTTACAATCCAAGGCTAAACGAATCGCGCTTAAACGTGACAAGCCCAACTCTCTACGAATGGTACGCGGTGGAAAAGATCTTAAATATTCAATGCGCTCAGCATTCAACTCAGCATATTGGTACTTGCTAGCATGCCGGTTGAATAAACCAATGAAGAGCGGGAAAGAATCGACCAAAGTACCATCCACATCAAAAATCACCACTTGATAGGGCAAGTGATGCTGATAATCTATCATCGAATCATTTTTAAAAAACTCTTTAACCCACTGCATCATAAAAAAATTATTAAATAATAAACGAATCAGGCTATAACAATTTTAATCTATCTGATTGTTTTATACTTTACATTTTCTGATTTTAATAAAAAAAGCCCTGCTGATGCAGGGCTTTTTTCGCTTAATGAGAGCTTACTTTTTCTTTTTAGGACCAAGCAGCATACCCATTTGACGGCCTTCCATTTTCGGCATCTGTTCAACAGTACCGAATTCAGCCACGTCAGCTTCAATTTTTTGCAATTGAGCTAGACCCAACTGTTGGTGTGCCATCTCACGACCACGGAAACGAAGCGTGATTTTCACCTTGTTACCTTCTTCAAGGAACTTGATGATTGCACGTAGTTTTACGTTGTAATCACCAACATCAGTACCCGGGCGTAGCTTGATTTCTTTCACCTGGACTTGATGTTGTTTTTTCTTCGCTTCTTTCTGCTTTTGCTTAAGATCAAACAAATGCTTGTTGAAGTCCATGATCTTACATACAGGTGGCTCAGCATTTGCTACGATCTCTACAAGATCAAGTTCAACACTTTCTGCTGCACGTAGGGCTTCAGCTAAGCTTACAATCCCTTTTTGCTCACCATTTTCGTCTACAAGACGGACTTCTTTCGCACGAATTTCATCATTCAAGGCAGGACGGTTTGATTTGTTACCGCCCTGTTGATTACGGTCAGGCTGTTTAATCGCTGTTACTCCACAATGTACCGGCCGCGTTCGGCTACGGCTGTTTTTACTAGATCAACGAAAGCATCGATTGACATAGTACCCAAATTTTTTCCTGAGCGGGTACGTACGTTTACTGTACCTTCCTCTACTTCACGGTCCCCAAGTACCAGTAAGTATGGAATACGCTCTAATGTACGTTCACGAATCTTAAAGCCGATTTTCTCATTTCTCAAGTCAGAAATTGCACGGATACCGTTTTCTTTAAGTTTTGCGACGACTGACTCACATGCCTCAGCTTGAGAATCGGTAATGTTCATTACACATGCTTGCATTGGTGCCAACCAAGGTGGCATGAAGCCTGCGTAGTGTTCGATCAGTATACCAATAAAACGCTCGAAACTGCCAAGAATTGCACGATGTAACATTACTGGCTGATCGCGGTCATTATCTTCAGTGACATAAGACGCATCCAGACGTTCTGGCAAGTTAAAGTCACACTGAATGGTACCACACTGCCAGACACGACCTAAGCAGTCTTTCAGAGAGAATTCAATCTTCGGACCGTAGAATGCGCCTTCGCCTGGTTGAAGTTCCCACTCAAGACCTGCAGCATCTAAAGCATCTGCCAAAGATTTTTCTGCCATATCCCAAAGCTTGTCATCACCCACACGTTTTTCAGGACGCGTCGACAACTTCATTTGTACTTCTTCAAAGCCAAAGTCTTTGTATACATCCAGTGTCAATTTGATAAAGTTTGCAACTTCAGGACCAATCTGTTCTTTGGTACAGAAAATGTGCGCATCATCTTGGGTAAAGCCACGTACACGCATAATGCCGTGTAATGAACCCGATGGCTCGTTACGGTGACATGAACCGAACTCTGCCAAACGAATTGGAAGATCACGATAAGATTTCAAACCCTGGTTGAACACCTGCACGTGACATGGGCAGTTCATTGGTTTCACCGCATAATTACGGCTTTCTGAATGCGTGGTGAACATGTTGTCTGCGTAGTTCGCCGCATGACCCGATTTTTCCCACAAGCTAAAGTCTACGATTTGTGGTGTTTTAATCTCTAGATAGCCATTGTCCTGCTGGACTTTACGCATGTACTGTTCAAGGACTTGGTAAATGGTCCAACCATTTGGATGCCAGAACACCATACCCGGTGCTTCTTCCTGCATGTGGAATAGGTCAAGCGCTTTACCGATTTTACGGTGATCGCGTTTTTCTGCTTCTTCAATACGCTTGATATAAGCTGCAAGCTGTTTCTTGTCTGCCCAAGCTGTACCGTAGATACGCTGTAACTGCTCGTTCTTCGCATCACCGCGCCAGTACGCACCTGACATCTTGGTGAGTTTGAACGATTTCAGGAATTTGGTGTTTGGCACGTGTGGACCACGACACATATCCACATATTCCTGATGATAGTAAAGACCCATTTGAGTCTCGTCTGGCATATCTTCAATTAGACGTAGTTTGTAATCTTCGCCGCGCTCGGTGAACACTTTGATCACTTCATCACGTGGCGTCATTTTTTTGATGACATCGTAGTCCTGATCGATGAGCTTTTTCATGCGCTCTTCAATCGCAGCCATATCATCTGGGGTAAATGGTTTTGCATTAAAAATGTCGTAATAGAAACCATCTTCAATGACAGGACCAATCACCATCTTCGCTTCTGGGAACAGCTGTTTAACCGCATGACCCACCAAGTGCGCACATGAGTGACGAATTATTTCGACGCCTTCATCATCTTTAGGCGTGATAATCTGTAAAGTTGCGTCTTCGGTAATTAAATCGCATGCATCAACCAGACGGCCGTTAATGCGTCCAGCGACTGTATTTTTTGCAAGACCAGGACCGATGCTTTGAGCAACTTCCATCACAGATACGGCATGATCAAACTGTTTTTGATCGCCATTTGGCAAAGTGATAATTGGCATAAGAAAATCCTTAAGGAGTGATGCCCCGTACCATGGAGCATATCACCGCGAGATTATGATCGAGGGAAAACCTCAAAAGATAAAAACGGTGGATAAATAAAAATCGATTCGAATTTTACACGGCTTGGCCGCATGATTAAACCTTTTCCCCAATAAAAATAAGATTTATCACCAAAACCATATCTGATTTAAAAAAACTTAAGCTCATTTTTTAGTTCAGAATTTTATTATTCCCGAAAAGTGTCCCACGCCATAAATTTTCCCTTGCTGTAGCTATAAAGCTGGGCAAATTGCGGAATGACAGCTTCACTTTGTGTCGGTCTCAAAAAGACGTAATCATCCACTTGTAGCCCGCAGTATTTAGGCACCAAAACCATTTCCTGATTACTGCTGCGACCATACAACATATGCGGTCGACTTTTTTCAGGATAACAGTAATTTGCCTGCCAATAACCGCCATAAATAAATAATGCTTTATGCGGATGTGGCAGATAATCAAGTACTTCGAGACCGGGAAGCTGACTATAAGGCAATACTTTTAGAATTGGTGCAGCAATCCATAAAGCGCAGTTCAAGGTAGAGAGATGATCCAGATCAAAATCACTCGGTTTGAGCAGCATGGAACCAAAAGACAGATCATTGCAGACACTTTGCTGGCAATGCTGCATAAAAGTAGCGCTTCCCCCACCATTCAAACACAGATCTTCATGCCATAAATCAGGGAATTTCTGCTGCAAAATAGTTTTATAGTGCTGATAAATCTGCTGCGATTGCCGATAGCTTTTTTCAGGACATTTCAGTATTTTTGGCAGTTTTGCCACATGCGCATCATAACCCATCAAGCCAGACAGTTTCAGATATGAGGAATATTGCTGAATCAGTTTAAGTAAGGCGACAAACTGTGCCTGACTGCTTACACCTCCGCGATGCAGGCCCACATCAATTTCAATGTTGACATTCAGGCAAAGATTCTGGCTTTGCGCGAATTGCAGATATTGCTTCAAACGCTCTATATCATCAATCAGCCACTGGATATTTGCTTTATTCTGACTAGAGGATTTTTGGTAAAAACGTTTTAGCGCCTGAACCGGCATGGGTTTGCCCAGCAAGATATCAGCTTGCGGAAATGTCCCTATAATCTCCAGCAGATGAGGCAAATGAAAGACCATAAAGCGCCTGGTATTCAGTTTCTCACTGGCCAGTTGAAGCAACGGGGGACTCGCCAAGGATTTTACTACCAGACGTGGTTTTAACTGCGCAGGCAATTTTGACTGTACATAGTCCAAATTACGTTGATAGGTTTTTAAATCTAAAATCAGTTGCGGTGTACCAGTCCCCTGCTGCTTCAAGTCCCATGTCAGTTGCTGAAAATACTCTGTTTGCATCTCCCAAGCCTCAGTTTCCAGATAAAAATAATTGTTTTAGGTACGGATTCAGCCATTTTTGCTGTGGATCCAGTTGCTGACGTACTCTCATAAAATTATCCCATTTCGGGTAGAGATCATGTAGCGAAGCGGTGTTCATGCTATGCAATTTGCCCCAATGCGGCCGTCCCTGATATTTCTGTAAAATCGGTTCAATCAGATCAAAGATGGTCCGGTAATCCTGTTTATAAAACTGGTGAATCGAAATTGAAACCGCGTCACGCTGATAAAAAGGACTCAGCCAGATATCGTCAGCTTTGACATAACGAAACTCGATGGGAAAAAACATCGGCACCTGATGTTTACGTAAAACATGCAGAATCTCGTCCAGACACTGCAATCCCGAATCGACCGGAATCTGATATTCCATTTCATTAAACCTGGTCTTACGCGGAGTTGGAAAAATCCTGGATGACCAGTCTACATAACGAGTCGGTTTGACAAATACACCGAGCAGTTTTTGCAGATAAGGATTCGTCTGGGGGAAAAGCCGTGTCAACTCGGAACATAAGGTCAATAAAGTATCTTCCGAAGGCCAGCTCTCTTGCCTCGGCTGAACGTCATCTTCTGTTTCATCCAGAGTTTTCAGCATCACCTGATCAGCATGCAGAAAAGCCCAAAACTCAATATGTCGATGCTGATATTTCCATTGCTCAATATGCGTAAAAACATCTTTTAATGAACACAAACGGATTTGTTCTTTTAATTTGTAGCGTGGCCGATTTTGCAGGGTAATTTTGGTCAACACCCCCAAACTACCCAGTGCTACCCGTCCAGCCTGAAATATCTCGGTATTCTGCTGGGCATCGCATTGCAGCAGCTCTCCCGCTGCAGTCAGTAATTCAAAGCCTTCCACAAAAGCAGATAAACAGGGTAAATCGATACCGGTGCCATGGGTTCCGGTGGAAATTGCACCAGCCAGACTTTGCTGGTCAATATCACCCTGATTGATTAAAGCCTGATTAATGGCTGCTAGTTCTTTACCTAGATTATATAAACGGGTACCGGCCTGGACAGTGCATTGGGATTTCGCTTGATTAGAGGCCACCACACCTGTGAACTGATCAAGATTAAGCAGTCCTTTATCTGTTTTGGCGAGTGGGCTAAAGGAATGCCCTGCACCTACTGCACGCATCTGCGCCTGGGACTTCACCAAATTTTGTAATTCATTCATTTCTCCAGGCTGAAAAATGTGAGGAGAACTCAACTGGCTTCCTGACCAGTTTCGCCATGTGGCATCTGCCTGTTGTATTTTCATTATTATTCCTTGGCTTATATAATTTGAATGGCTCAATTAGAGTAAAATACCTAAAAAATCAAACATGGGAACCCATGGGTTCAAAACATTTAAACAGGATTAAATATTTACATTAATATTCAATTACTTAAAATTATTAAAATCGTACTCGACTAAAGCATAAATGCAAGATCCCCAAGAAGTACATATCTTTTCAGCAGGATATCAAAATAAATATAGAACGGAGTTTTACCATGGTTAGCGCATATGATGAATTACCGCGTACCCCCGCGAATTTTGTAGCTTTGTCACCTTTACGCTATCTGGATCGTGCAGCTTATATTTATCCAAATCAGAATGCGATTATCCACGGAAAGCGTCGGATCACCTGGCGTGAGAAATATAACCGTTGCCGTCAGTTTGCTCACCAGCTGCAAAAATTAGGCATCGGCAAAAATGACACTGTTTCTGTCCTGCTGCCTAATGTCCCTGCCATGATTGAAGCACATTTTGCCGTACCGATGGCAGGTGCAGTCCTCAACACCTTAAATACTCGTCTGGATGCCAAAACCCTTGCCTTCATGCTGGAACATGCTGAAAGCAAAGTCTTGCTGGTCGATCCCGAATTTACTGCACTTGCAGCAGAAGCCCTCGCCCTGATTTCACACGATATCTATGTCATTGATGTGGCTGATGAAGAGTTTGAAGGTGAAGAGCAGCGTATTGGTCAAATCGAATATGAAGACTGGATTGCCCAAGGCGACGCAAACTTTGAATGGCATTTACCCCAAGATGAATGGGATGCCATCAGCTTAAGCTATACCTCCGGCACCACCGGCAACCCAAAAGGTGTGGTCTATCATCATCGAGGTGCCTACATTAATGCAGCCAGTAATATTATTGCCTGTGGCATGACACCCCGCGCCACCTATTTATGGACCCTGCCGCTATTCCACTGTAATGGCTGGTGCTTTGCCTGGACCATGGCGGCCAACGGCGGAACCAATGTCTGCCTGCGTAAAGTCGATGCTGAACTGATCTTTAAGCTGATCGCTGAACATAAGGTCGATTACTTCTGTGGTGCACCGATTGTCCTGTCGATGCTGATCAACACACCTGAAGAGAAAAAGACCAAGTTTGAGCACCGGGTCGAGGTCATGGTGGCAGGTGCCGCTCCTCCTGCGGCCATTATTGAGGGCATGCGCAATATCGGCATTAATGTAACGCATGTCTACGGCTTGACAGAAACCTATGGCCCTTCTGCACTATGTGCATCTCAGGCAGGCTGGAGTGATTTATCCATTCAGGAACAGGCACAGTTGCACTCCCGTCAGGGCGTACCTTATC
Source organism: Acinetobacter sp. 197 (assembly GCF_048148385.1). Taxonomy (NCBI): domain Bacteria; kingdom Pseudomonadati; phylum Pseudomonadota; class Gammaproteobacteria; order Moraxellales; family Moraxellaceae; genus Acinetobacter; species Acinetobacter sp. 197. The sequence continues at coordinate 214,055 of NZ_JAYWZK010000003.1, read as the reverse complement.
CGTTGCAGGATGGCATGAAAGTGCTTGATCCCGACACCATGCAGGAAGTACCACACGATGGACAGACCATGGGTGAGATCATGTTCCGTGGCAATATCGTGATGAAAGGCTATCTGAAAAATCCCGAAGCCACCGCGGAAGCCTTTGCAGGAGGCTGGTTCCATACTGGCGATCTGGCGGTATGCCAACCGGATGGTTATGCCAAAATCACTGACCGCTCCAAAGACGTGATTATTTCCGGTGGGGAAAATATTTCCTCGCTTGAAGTCGAGGAAGTATTATATCGACATGCGGCCGTACTCACTGCAGCAGTAGTTGCCAAGCCTGATCCACGCTGGCAGGAAGTACCATGTGCCTTTATTGAACTTAAAGAAGGTACCCAGGCCACTGAAGAAGAAATTATGGAATTCTGCCGTGAGCATCTGGCCCGCTTTAAAGTGCCTAAGGATGTGGTGATTACCGAGATTCCAAAAACTTCGACCGGCAAACTGCAGAAATTTGTTTTACGTGAATGGGCTAAAGAACGCGCACAAGGTGAGTTCTCTTAACTCCAGATAAGCAGGTTCCCGCAAAATCTGTCCGATAAAAAAAATCGTGCTAAGTTTTATTAGCACGATTTTTTATTTGAAATAACCTCTCCCAAACCCTCTCCTATAAGGAGAGAACTTTAAGGAACTTACATCTCAACCATTTCTACGCCATCAATGCGTGCCACAGTCATCAAGTCCTTATCACCACGACCTGAAACCGTCGCAATAATAATCTGATCCTTGTCCATGGTCGGTGCAAGCTTGGTCACGTATGCCATGGCATGTGCGCTTTCCAGCGCCGGAATAATGCCTTCAATCTTGGTCAAGTCACGGAAACCCTGTAACGCTTCAGTATCTGTAATTGGTACATAGTTCACACGCTCCATATCTTTCAGGAAGCTATGTTCCGGACCCACACCCGGATAGTCCAGACCTGCCGAAATTGAATGGGTTTCAATGATCTGACCTTCTTTATCAGACATCAGGTAAGTCCGGTTACCATGCAGTACACCGACATGTCCGGCATTTAACGGCGCAGAGTGCTTACCAGTTTCAATACCCAGACCTGCTGCTTCTACTCCGTACATTTTCACGTCCTGATCATTCAGGAATGGATAGAACAAGCCCATGGCATTGGATCCACCACCGACACATGCGACCAGTGCATCTGGCAGACGGCCTGCCTGTTCCTGAATCTGACGGCGTGCTTCACGACCGATGATCGACTGGAAATCACGAACCAGTTGCGGATATGGATGTGGACCTGCCACGGTACCAATGACGTAGTAAGTTGAATCCACATTAGTCACCCAGTCACGCATGGCTTCGTTCATGGCATCTTTCAATGTTTTGGAGCCACTTTCTACCGGCACAACTGTCGCGCCTAATAAACGCATACGGTAGACGTTCATCGCCTGACGTTTTACATCGTCTGCACCCATGAATACTACGCATTCAAGTCCTAAACGTGCTGCAATCGTTGCCGTTGCTACACCGTGCTGGCCTGCCCCTGTTTCGGCAATAATACGTTTCTTGCCAGAAAGCTTCGCCAGTAAGGCCTGACCGATTGTATTATTTACTTTGTGCGAACCGGTATGGTTCAGGTCTTCACGTTTCAGGTAAATCTGTGCGCCACCCAACTCTTTCGACCATCGTTCAGCATGATATAAAGGACTCGGACGACCGACGTAAAACGCCATGTCACGGTCAAATTCTGCCAAAAACTGCGCATCATCTTTCATACGGAAATAGAGCTTTTCCAAGTCTTCTAAAGCCGCCATGAGTGTTTCTGACACAAAACGTCCGCCATGAATACCGAAATGCCCGCGTTCATCCGGGAATTGGGTATAGTCAACTGCCTGACTGTTCTGGCTAGTACTTTGCTGATCCACGATGGACTCCTTGCATAAAGCGTTCTATGAGTTGTTGGTCTTTAATACCTTTTGCGGACTCGACACCGCCACTCACATCCACGGCATACGCCTGTGTGGTGAGAATTGCCTGTTCGATATTGTCAGGATTTAAACCGCCTGCCAAGATCAAGGGAATATTGAGTTTGGGAAATGTATCCCAATCGAAGCTGTGCCCTGTGCCACCTTTCAGGTCAGGATGCCATGCGTCTAACAGTACTGCACTTGCGCCTGCATCTTGATAACGCTGAATTTCTGCAACCACATCCAGATCAGGTTGCACCTGAATGGCTTTATACCAGCGGCGCCCCACCTGCTGGGCGATGACCTGACATTGTTCAGGTGTTTCATCGCCATGAAATTGCAAAATATCCAGCGGTACTTTATTTAAAATCGCCTGGATTTCATCTGCGCGACTATTTACAAATAAACCTACGGCCTGCACATAAGCTGGAACCGCCCGGATCAGGATTTCAGCCTGTGCCAAAGTGACATGCCGCGGACTCGGTGGATAAAATACAAATCCTATCGCATCACAGCCAGCATTGACTACGGCATGTACATCTTCAACTCGGGTGATTCCACAAATTTTGGCACGGGTTCGCATATTATGTTGGCTCTATATCTACCAATGTATTGAACAATCTATAAGATTGGGGCAAATCATTGTAATGCAATTTTCCTGACTTGCGTAAAGTTCATCCGGATTATTCTTGATGCAGATTGTGTATCCGCCATCCTGACTTTATACTGCGCTCACTTTGCAGCAAGTCCAAGCCTTCAGGCTTTAGGGAAGCTGGTGTAAATCCAGCACTGCCCCCGCAACGGTAAAAAATGAAACGTATCTCAATTTAAACCCTTCGGTTTACACCACTGCATCTTGATGTGGGAAGGTGGATATACAGCAAAGTCGCTGCTTTGCACATTTAAGTCCGGAAACCTGCTTGTTGTGTTCTATAACTCAATCATTCACGGGGAAGTGAATGTATGGAGCATTTCATGTCTATTCAATTTCAACCTACTGCCTTGGTAGGTGCGATCGCACTTGCGTTGGGTACCACTTCATCTGTTCATGCCACCGAGCAAAAAGTTGCAAAAGCATCTTTAGATACCATTGTAGTCACTGCGACTCGCTCTGGAGAAAAAATTGAAAATGTGCCAGCGCGTATTTCGATTATTGAACCTGCAATTCTTGAGCAGTCACCTCTTAAAGCACTACCAGATTTACTAAAAACAGACCCAAGTATTAATGTCGTGCAATCGGGTGGTTATGGCCAGCAAACTTCTATTTTCTTACGCGGCACCAATTCCAATCAAGTTTTGGTACTACGTGATGGTGTTCGTTTAAATACAGCCACCACAGGTGCAGCGTCTATTCCATTTTTAGACACCACAGATCTTAAACAGATTGAAGTCTTAAAAGGCCCTGCATCTGTGCTTTATGGTACAGATGCAATTGGTGGTGTAGTACAGTTTGTAACAAAAACGCCTGAAAAAACAGGTGCCTTTGTAACAGGTGAAATTGGCGAGAATCAAACCTACAAATCAATTATTGGTGCTGACCTGGCAGAAAATGGGGTGTATGCACAGATTCGCGGTCAGGTTTTAGAAACTGACGGCACACCTGTATTCAATATCAATGACAACCGTGACTACAGTTATGATCAAAAAGGTTATAGTGCAAAATTCGGTATTGAAAAAGAGCGTTATGCAACATCACTCGATTACAGTCAAAATTCAGGAAATGTCCAATACAGTAATTGGGGTGCATTTTCCAGCCAAGATTTTCAAAATGAAATTGTAAATTTAAAAGGTCGTATTAACCCAACACAAACTACTGAAATTAATGCACGTCTATCTCAGTTTAAAGATGACTTAGATCAGGTCACCTCAAGCAGCTTTGTACATAGCACCACGCAAGAAGCAGAAATCTATGGCAAATGGAATTTCACGGCAGCACAAAATGTTTTACTGGGCATTACCCAGCGTAATACCGGTGCAAAAACCCAGGATATTGATGAAGACATTAATTCAACAGGTTACTATATTCAGCACCAGTATCAGACAAATAGCTTAAGCACTCAGGTGGGTGTGCGTATCGAAGATAACGAAAAATTTGGCTCACATACCGTTGCACAAGGTGGTATCCGTTACCAACTGCTCCCTAATACCAGCATTTATACCAATATTGGTTCAGCATTTAAGGCACCGACTTTAAATGATATGTATGCTTTTGGCGGCAATGATCAATTGAAGCCTGAAGAAAGCATTTCGTATGAAATGGGGATAGATCAAAAACTTCCATTAAATATTTTGGCAGGTGCTTCCGTTTTCTATACGGAAGTCGATAATTTAATTAATTCGGTATGTATTATTGATTGTGGAGAAGGATGGTTTCCAACGACCGTTTACCAAAACCAGAACATTGATGAAGCCAGGATGACTGGCGGCGAATTGACGGCACAATGGGCAAAAGATCAGTTCTTTATTAATGCCGGTTACACTTATGTCAAAACTGAAGATACGAAACAGAATTCAGAGCTGTTACGTCGCCCTCGTCAGTCATTCACTGTATCGACAGGTCTACAAAATGCGGATTACGGTTTAAGTGCTGCACTGGTAGCAAAATCGAAAGCGAAGGACTTTAGTCGTGATATTCCAGGTTATGCACGTGTTGACTTAAATGCCTATTGGAATATTAATCCAACAGTTAAACTGTTTACTAACATTGAAAATGTCGGTGATGTGAAATACAAAACTGTGCATAGTGCTGGCGACCAGTACTATGTGAACGGTGGCCGACTCGCTTCTGCGGGTGTGACCTTTAAATACTAAGTTCAACCTTTTTAGAAATACTTTTGAGAATCATGTCATGCCTATGGCATGATTCTTTTTATATTCAGCATTTAAAAAATCAAGGAATTCAAATGGGTCACCGTTTAAGTAAAATCTACACGCGCACAGGCGATTCGGGTACTACAGGGCTTGGTGATGGCTCACGCGTTGCCAAAGATGACTTGCGTATTACCGCGCTGGGTGATGTCGATGAGCTGAATGCAGTAATTGGCGTATTACGCGCGCAGATTTCTGCAAGCACTATTGAAGATAAAACTCCTTGGGATAAATCCTTAAGTCTGATCCAGCACTGGCTATTTGATCTGGGTGGTGAAGTGTGTATTCCGGGTTTTAATCTGGTGCAACCGGTATCGATTGAGTTTCTGGAAAATGATATCGACCGTATGAATGAAGCTTTGCCGATGTTAAAAGACTTTATTCTGCCTGCTGGAACGCTGGTGTGCAGCTTTGCCCATCAGGCTCGTGCAGTCTGTCGTCGTGCCGAACGCAGCGTGATGTCAGTCCACCACCGTGACCAAAATATTCAGGCTGCATCGCTACAACTGCTGAACCGTCTATCCGACTGGTTATTTGTCGCATCGCGTACCCTGCAACGCGCTGAGGGTGGTTCTGAAGTGCTCTGGCAAAAAAATATCAATGACAGCATCGAAAAGTAAAATCAGCTTCCAGATTAGCATCTAAAAATACGCGTCAGATGTGTCTTGATTTTATAGGGCATCTGACGAAAATAGATAGTGTCATCCTTCTGTCACGTAGCCCTCGCAAAATGAACTTAACTTTCCCACTCATGAGCATCTTATGCGCATAATTGGACATCGTGGTGCACGTGGCGAAGCCCCTGAAAATACCTTGGGCGGTTTTCAGTATATTCAGGAAATCGGCATTCGCGCCGTTGAGTTTGATGTTCGTCAACTCAAAGACAATGCTTTAATCATCATGCATGACGACAATTTTGTTCGTACCACCGGCTTGCAGAAGCCTTTGTATGAGTGTAACCGTCAAGATCTTGTCCAGTATAATCATGCAGTCAAATGGTCAGAATGGAATAAAATCGAAGCCACTCCGCTCCTTGATCAAACCTTAAATGTCATTCGAAATTTTGAACATATTGAAGTTGAAATCAAAAGTGTTGACTCAGAAGCAGCAGCCGAAAAAATAGCATTAGAAGTCGAACAACAACTGCAAGGCTATGAGCAGGCAGCTATTGTTACCAGCTTTGATGCGAAAATCCTGAATGCATTGAAACAGCAAAACTCCCGCTTAAAACGCGGCTTGTTGATTGAAACTGATGTCAAACATCAAGCCATTGATCAGGCGTTGGAACTGGGATGCTGTCATATTGGCTGGATGAATGAACTGGTTAGCCAAGGCCTGATCCAGGCTACGCAGGCGGCCGAGCTAAATATCAGTGTCTGGACGGTCAATGATGTGACGCGTGCCAAGCAGCTTCGGGACTGGGGTATTCAGGGCTTAATTACAGATTATCCAAAACTGATGCTGCAACAGCTTTAAAGTACTAGCCTCATTTACATAATAAATTTGCAGTTATCTTCTTGTTGATATCTTTACCCTCATCAATTTTTAAAAATAGAGAATCTGCTTAAACTTATGCTAAGTCTAGGTTAACTTAGGTTTATTTTCCGCATCTGTCTGCAAACCGACATGTAATCTTGTAGAAATTATGAACAACCCTTTCAGCTATCCTAACCCAAAAATAAAAAAATAAAAGGTTGATGATCCTCAGTCACTTAGACAGAAATCAGGGTTTATCCAGCTTGGAAAAATGGCAGTTTTTGTCGGCTTATTCCAAGACTCATAAGTACAATACAACCGTACAATAATGCTAGTGCAGCCCTAGACCACATGCTAATATGAACAAGATAGGCTGCTGTTAAAACGAACAGCGGTTTCTGCTTATTGTTAAACCTTTCGAGGTTCTAGGAGTGCTGTTGGAGATGAATGCTCCCTTACCCAAAGCCCCCATCAACTGGATTGCTGTGTTTGCATTGGTATTTTTACCAATCGTAGCCCTGATTGCGATTCCGTTGTATGCGTATCACCATGATTTTAGTGTTGCCGCTTGGATCAGTATGTTTGTTTTACTGGGCGTAAGCAGCCTTGGCATTACAGCAGGATACCATCGCCTGTGGGCACATCGTGCTTATGAAGCCACCTTACCATTAAAAATCATCTTGATGATCATGGGTACATTTGCAGTACAGAATAGTATTTTATTCTGGGCATCTGGTCACCGTACCCATCACCGTCATGTTGATGACGTGGAGCAAGACCCGTACTCGATCAATCGAGGCTTCTGGTATGCACATATCGGCTGGATGTTACGTGATTATCCATCCGGTGTAGCCAACTACAAAAATGCGCCAGATCTGTTGAAAGATAAAGTAGTGATGTTTCAGGACAAATACTACGTTCCATTAGTGATTGCCGTTCATGCCGCAATTTTATTACCTATTGGCTTGATGGTAGGCGATGTCTGGGGTGTATTGCTGTTAGGCGGATTAATGCGTTTAATCCTGAGCCATCACGTCACTTTCTTCATCAACTCACTGTGCCATATGTGGGGGAATCGTCCATATACTGACGAAAATACTGCGCGTGACAATTTTGTACTCGCAATCGCAACTTGGGGTGAGGGTTATCATAACTATCACCATATTTTCCAGTACGACTACCGTAATGGCGTGAAATGGTGGCAGTATGATCCAACCAAATGGTTGATCTGGACCTGCTCTAAACTCGGTTTAGCAAAAAACTTGCGCCGTATTCCTAGCTTTAATATTAAAAAAGCGGAATTGGCAATGAAGTTTAAATATGCTGAACAGGATCTTGCAGTTTATGGCCATGACGTTTCTGAAGATATCTCGACAGTGAAAACCAAGATTGCACAGGAATATGATGCTTTTACCCAAACTTTAAATGACTGGGCGAAGTTGAAAGAACAGGAAATTCAGGTCAAGAAAGCATCGATGGCTGAAAAGATTCACCAGATGGATGACAAATTGAAAGTTGAATTCCAGCTGGTAGAACAACGTCTTTCCCATCACCGTGAGACCTTGAACTTACTGGTTCGTAATTTGAAAAAATCTGCAGTTTCTCAATAAAAATCTGTCAAAACGAAAAGCCCCGCTCGGGGCTTTTTTTATGCTGAAAGATAACGTGAACTCTCGCTTATACAACAGTTTTATACAACTATCTTTGTTATAGTTCATTTACTCCTAGCCTGTACTGAATGCCATGTATTTTAATTCTCGCTATCAAACACTTCCGTCCTGTCTCTATCATCATCAGCTTCCCCTTCCGTTAAAAGGCGCAAAAGCCGGACATTTTAATGCTGCATTGGCAGAACAGCTGCAATGGTCGGAGGAAGACAAGGCAAAATGGGTCGAGATTTGTAGTGGTCAGAAAGTCTTTGCTGAGTTTGAACCCTTAGCCATGGTCTATGCAGGTCATCAGTTTGGACAATGGGCAGGACAATTGGGAGATGGTCGCGGGCTGCTGATTGCACAAATTCTGGATAAAAATAATCAGACCATTGATCTACACTTAAAAGGTGCTGGGTCTACGCCTTATTCGCGTATGGGAGATGGCCGGGCCGTACTGCGTTCAGTGATCCGTGAGTATCTGGCGGGTCATGCCTTAAATGCTTTGGGTGTGGCATCCAGTAATGCAGTTGGTTTCACTTCATCTACTCAGGGGGTACAGCGCGAAAAGCTAGAGCCGGGCGCGATGATGTTGCGTAGCTCAGACTGCCATATCCGTTTTGGCCATTTTGAGTGGATCAATCAATATCAGCCAGATGTATTAGCTGAGTTCACGCAAAAATGTATCGAGTGGCATTATCCGGAATGTCTGCAAGCTGAACAGCCAATATTAGCCTTTGCCACCAAAGTCATTCAGCGTACTGCCGTCATGATTGCCAAATGGCAACTGGTCGGTTTTGCACATGGCGTCATGAATACTGACAACCTGAATATTACCGGCTCAACACTCGACTTTGGCCCTTATGGTTTTATGGAACGCTTCCGTCCGAACTGGATCAATAACCATTCCGATTATCAAGGCCGTTACACCTATCAGCAGCAGCCCAGTATCGGACACTGGAATTTATGGATGTGGCTGAATAACCTGATTTCGCTCTGCCCTATAGACTATGATAAAGAACAATGGAAACAGGATCTGTCCCAATGTCTGGAACACTATGAACCAACTTTCCTGGAACATTATGAGCATGGTTTAAACCAGAAAATGGGGTTGCCAAGTTTCCATAAAGACAGTTTTGACTGTGCAATGGCCTTCCTGCGAATTTTGCAAAGTGAGCAACTGGACTACACCCAGAGTTTTATCCGGTTGCAAAATAAAGACTATGAAGCCCTTAAAGATGATTGCCTGGACCGACGCCAGTTTGAAGCATTCCTGGCGCAATATGAATCTATCCGTGAACATCAGGATATAGAAGAATTGGATGCCGCCATGCAACTGGCCAATCCGCATTATATTCTGCGGAATCATATGGCACAGAAAGCCATTGAACTGGCAGAGCGGGATGATTTTTCTGAAGTCGACCGCCTGTTTAAATTATTAAGTCAGCCTTATCAGAAACAGTCAGGTCTGGAACAGCCTGAAGATTTAGCGCCCTTGCCAAGTGATGTGCCAGAAGTCATGGTCAGCTGTTCTTCTTAATTTATTCACATCTAAAATAAAAACTGTGGATAATTTAAACACTATCCACAGTTTTTTTATTTATTCACAGCTTATGACCTTACACACTCTTGCTGCCCAAACTGCTTTAAAACTTCCTGAAGTAACAGTCACCCAGCCTTTTGGCAAGGGCTGTGATGTTTATAAAGTCATGGATAAAGTCTTTATACTGACTTTTCATTTACAAGGTAAAGCTGCCATTAATTTAAAAGTCGAGCCTGAGCACGGTGCAATGCTGCGGGATATTTATCCATATATTCGTACTGGCTGGCATATGAATAAACAGCATTGGATTTCAGTTTACGAGGATGAATATCTGGATGAATCTTTAATTAAAGATTTGGTGCTGAATTCTTATGAGTTGGTTGTGGCAAAATTAAAGAAAGTAGATCAGCAAAGAATTAAATTACTTGGGAGCATTTAAGCTGTACTTGAATAAACTGATCATATATTTTTAAACTAAGGCTAGAATTTTAAATTAAATAACTATGAAAACTCGCAAAGTATTAGCTTCGCCTATAAAAACTGATCGTCTAAATTTACGTAAATTTCAGACTGGGGATGAAAATTCTCTCTTTACTGAATATTTCGGAGACTGGGAAGCGAGTAAATACCTGCAGAGAATGCCACATAAAAATATAAGTCAGACAAAAAACATGTTAGAAAATTGGTGTGGGGCCAACTGGGAAAGCCAAGATCAAGATTTTGCCTGGATCGTCAGTGACCGGAAAACCGATGTAGCTCTGGGGATTGTGCTATTTTTTAATAAAGAGAATTGTGGGGAAATCCACTTTGGACTAGGAAAAAAATTTCAAGGACAAGGGTTCATGCAAGAAGCCCTAAAAGCTGTAATTACTTATTTAAAAAATAACAGCACTCTTGAAAGAATTGAAACTTTTTATGATGCAGAACATAGTAGATCGCAAAACGCCCTGATTAAATCAGGTTTCACCCAAACAGGCATTTTAAAAAATTGGGCAAGATTTCCTTTAATCGGTGAGGATACCAGAGACTGCATTCATTATTATATTGAAATAAATTAAAATATTGATAGCTGATAGTTTTTCGCACTCAATCAGAATCTAAAAAAGTAATAAATAATTTAGATCAGAATAAGTTCTTAACCATCAAAAACCCTAGGTTTCAGAACCCTCTAAAAATGATCCAGGAGGCATTATACACGTGTCCTGTTCTTTTCATAAAATCAAAAGAATAATGCTTTATAAAAAAAAGCGAATAAGTACTCACCCATTCGCTTTTCTTAAGCCGGACTAAAAATCAGTCTTCAGGATATTCAAAACGGTAACCGACCCCATACACCGCCTGAATCCACTCGTGACGGTTACCGGTTTCAGCTGCATCGGAAATCTTGCGGCGCAGGTTTTTGATATGACTGTCAATGACCCGGTCTGCGACATCAAAACTGTCCGGATTGATATGATCCAGCAATTGCGCACGAGAATAGACCTGTCCAACATGTTCCAGGAATAATTCCAGTAAACGGAATTCAGTCGGTGTCAGGTTCAAAGCTTTTTGCTGGTACCAGATTCGTTGCTGGGATTTGTCCATGCGGAACAGGTCATTGCTTTCCGGTTCTGATTTACGGTCCAGACGACGTAACACAGCCTGTACCCGTGCTACCAGTTCCTTTGGACTAAATGGCTTACAGATATAATCATCAGCCCCCATATTCAGCCCCAGCACGCGGTCAATTTCTTCGGTACGCGCGGTCACCATGATAATTGGCAAATCTGACTGTTCTCGCACTTTACGGCAAATGGTCAGACCGTCCATACGCGGCACCATCAGATCCAGAATCATCAGACTCGGTTTACGCTGGGTAAAGCTGTTATATGCTTCCTGCCCATCATGAAACATACTGACCTCAAAACCAGCAGCTTCCAGATAGTCTCGCACCAACTGTGCAAGTTCGATTTCATCTTCAACCAGCATGATATGTTTCATCAATATATTCCCTTCATGGTTTCATTTGTTTAGGAAAGCTCAGCTTGCATCGCAAGCCACCCAACGGTGAATGTGCAAAGCTTAAGCTGCCGCCCAGCGCCTGAGTAATTTTACATGATAATGCCAAACCAAGGCCGGTTCCGCCAGTGGCCCGGGTACGTGAATCATCGACACGGTAGAAACGTTCACCAATACGTGCCAGTTGTTCATCAGTCAGGCCATATGGACTGTCATCGACATACAGGGTCCATTCTTTATCATCCTGTGTGGTATGAATATGAACCTGCCCGCCTGCTTCAGTATAGCGAATACTGTTGCTCAGCAAGTTCGCCACAATCTGTTTAAAACGATCCAGATCCAGATTTAACTCAGTACCTTCACCCTCTGCAATGACTGCCAATTCAGCCTGTTCAAAGTTCGGCTGGAAGTTGATGAGTTCCTGCTGTACCACTTCCCACGGATTGACCGTCGAGAAATAAAATTGCAATTGCTGGGCGTCTGCCTGTGCCAGTGCAGCTAGATCTTGAGTCAGCTTTTTCAGGCTACTCACCTGCGCCAGCATGGAAGCAAAATGCTCAGGGGTTGGTTTACGGATTCCATCCTGCATTGCTTCAATCTGCGCCTGCAATACTGCCAGCGGGGTTTTTAATTCATGCGAAGTATCTGCCACCCACTGACGGCGTGAGGTTTCATGCTGATCCAGAATTACCGCCAATGCATTTAGTTCATTGGATAAATCACCCAGTTCATCATTGCGGTTCACTTTAATCTGATATTGATAATTACCCTGGGTTAAGGCTCGCGTACCATTCAGCAGACGTTGAATCGGCTTTTTAAAATAAGTCGCCAGTAACAGGGAAGCAATCAGACTTGCCAGAACGCTGAGTGCATATACCAGAAATAAATAACGCTTCTGGTTACTGAAGAAATTGATACTTAAGGCATCATCTTGGTCCAGTACCGGTTTTAAGCCCAAATAGCCGACAATCTGGTTATTTACCATAATCGGACGATAGGAGACCTGCTCATCCGAAGCCTCACCGACCACAAAACGACGCTTGGCATCATACAGGGAAAGACGTGAACTGAGACCAAGACGATCCGGCATCTGGATAAACTGCTTCTTGCCGGTCGGTTGCTGTGCTGGCTGTTCCCCATTCTTGCGGTCAGCTCTAAACAGATTCTGATTGGAGCTGAGCGGGAATTTCAAACCTTCAAAGGGCTGAAACTGGGACGGCAAATTAGATGCCAGCACACGTAATTCTTCTTCATTGACCTGACGTTGTGGCAGCGCCGGATCTACCATACTGGGTGCGACCTGAGCCAAGGTCTGTTCCTGAAAATAACGCTGCTGCAAGGCAATATCATACTGACGGCGCAGCCACCAGCGTGATAAACGATCATAATCATCCGGTGCAGCTTCACCTTCTATCTGGAGAATTTGGGCCTGAATCGCATTCCCCCAGTCCTGATAGACTGCATAAACATCTGCCAGATTTCCAATCACATAATCCAGCTTCTGCATTTCGACATCGGCGACATAGCGGGCAAAATTACGCTGCATATTCAGATGCAATACACCCAGACTCACTGTAGTAATGACCAGCGTGGTCAACAGCACGGTCAAAAATAGACGTAATGCAATGGGAATACGGCGAATGTTCAAAATAGAAATCTCAATTTTTCTTCTATATTCATTATTGTAGCGAACACTGCATCAAAAAACCCTTCATTGTTTCTACATCTTTATTGTTTAATCTTTAACGATCAAAAGAATCAGACCTTTAACGGGATAAATCATATGCAAACCATGACAAAAATAGCATTAATCAGTGCCAGTGTTTTATCAATGGGTGCCTTGACTGCCTGTCAATCTACCAGCAATGTGCAAAGTAGTGATCACTCCCACATGATGAAACATCATGAAGGTAAAAAACATCATCTAAACCCTGAACAGCGTGAGCAGTTTAAGGCGAAACGTGCAGAACGGATGCAGTTTGCCAAACAGCTTCAACAGGCCTGCGACAATAAAGCGGCTGGTTCAGCCATTCAGGTCAAGAGTAGCGATAAAACCATAGATGGTACCTGCCAGATGGTCTTTAAAGCAGACCGTAAAGAGATGAAGGGTCAACGTGGCGAATATCGCGGCATGCAAGCTGAATATGGTCCAATGCGTGGTGACATGCGTGGAAGCATGATGCGTGGCGAAGTCCTGACTGATGCCCAACGTGCAGAATTAACCAAACAGTTTGATCAGCGTCTGGCTCAACGTCAGGCACATCAACAGGCAATGCGCCAAGCCTGTCAAGGTAAAAAAGACGGTACTGCAGTACAGATCAAGATGGGTGAACACACCATCAATGGCAAATGCCTTGTTCGTTTCCAGCCTAAAGCGCCTGCCTATTAATACATAAGAATCAATGCGTCACCATCAGCACCTTCGGGTGCTTTTTTATTGTGTGCACTTTTTTGCATACAGTTGACTATTCCTTTCCTGCAGAATATGACTAAAGTCTTTATACGCAAGACATTTAAGGTACTATTCAGATTAATCTTTGACTTTACAGTCACCAACAAATCACCTCAAAAAGCTTGTACCGCAAGGGAAGTTGTTGCACGATTAGACTATTCCAAACCATGTCAGTGACGACAGGTTTTAGTTCATCTAAGATTATAACGCTGGTTCAACCAGTATTGAGGAACCCGATATGCCACAATACAAAGCGCCTTTACGTGATATGCAATTCGTTTTGCATGAGTTATTAAATGCTGAACAACACTATGCAAATCTCCCTGCATTCCAAGAAAACGTAAGCCGTGAGCTGGTGGATCAGTACTTAGAAGCTGCAGCAGACTTCTGTGAAAATGAATTATCTCCTATTAACCAGACCGGTGACCGTGAAGGCTGTACCTGGAATGATGGCGTTGTCACCACTCCAACTGGTTTTAAAGAAGCATACCAAAAATATATCGAGCTGGGCTTCCCTTCTCTTTCTGCTGAAGAGCAATATGGCGGCCAAGGTCTTCCTAACTCTTTAGGCATCACAATTTCTGAAATGGTCGGTACTGCGAACTGGGCATGGGGTATGTACCCGGGTCTGTCTCACGGTGCAGTTCGTACTTTAGAACACCACGGTTCGCAAGAACAAAAAGATACCTATCTGCCTAAACTGGTTTCAGGCGAGTGGACGGGTACCATGTGTCTGACCGAATCTCACGCAGGTTCTGACTTAGGTATTATCCGTACCAAAGCCGAGCCACAAGCTGACGGCAGTTATGCAATCTCTGGCGAGAAAATCTTTATCTCTGCTGGTGAACATGACATGGCAGAGAACATCATTCATATTGTACTGGCTCGCCTTCCTGGCGCACCGAAAGGTACCAAAGGTATTTCTCTGTTCATCGTACCAAAATTCAACCTGAATGCTGACGGTTCAATCGCTGACCGCAATGGCGTACGTTGTGGTTCGATCGAACACAAAATGGGTATCCATGGTAACGCAACGTGTGTGATCAACTTTGATAACGCAAAAGGTTACCTGATTGGGCCTGAAAACCGCGGTCTAAACTGCATGTTCACGTTCATGAACACAGCACGTATCGGTACAGCAGTTCAAGGTCTTGCAGCATCTGAAGGTTCATTCCAAGGCGCACTTGCATATGCAAAAGACCGCCTGGCAATGCGCTCTCTTTCTGGTCCTAAAGCACCTGAAAAAGAAGCAGATCCAATCATTGTGCATCCTGCGGTACGTAATATGCTGTTGACGCAAAAAGCATATGCAGAAGGTGGTCGTGCACTAGTTTACCTGTTAGCACAATATGCTGACGTGGTTGAACATGCACCGGAAGAAGCAGACCGTAAATTTGCAGACAACATCTTGTCTCTGCTCACACCTATCGCAAAAGCCTTCCTGACTGAAACCGGTTCTGAAGCTGCGAAACACGGTGTACAGGTATTCGGTGGTCATGGCTTTATTTCTGAGCATGGTATGGAGCAAATTGTACGTGATACACGTATCGCTTGCCTGTACGAAGGTACGACTGAAATCCAGGCACTGGACTTGTTAGGCCGTAAAGTTCTGGGTACTCAAGGTGCAATGTTGAAAGACTTCACCAAGATCATCCATAAATTTGCTGAAGCAAACAAAGACAATGCTGCAATGAAAGAGTTTGTTGAACCGCTTGCGGCATTGAACAAGGAATGGGGTGACCTGACCATGCAGATTGGTATGCGTGCGATGCAAAACCCTGAAGAAGTGGGCGCAGCTGCGGTTGACTACCTGTACTTCTCTGGTTATGTAACCCTTGCCTACCTATGGGCACGCATGGCACTGGTTGCTCAGGAAACACTTGCTGCCGGTACAACTGAAGCAGACTTCTACAATGCCAAGTTGACTACTGCACGTTTCTACTTCAAGAAAATCCTGCCACGTGTTCGTGCACACGTTGACGTGATTGCAACAGGTGTAGAGCCGTTAATGACTTTAGATGCTGAACACTTCGCATTCTAAGTTAGTGCAGTTGTAAATGCATAATAAGAAAAAGGACGGTCATCATCAGGCAGTCCTTTTTCTTTATAAAGCGTTACAGAATTAACCTTTAGTCGTCTAACATTCAGATTTTTAATGCTTTAGACTGACTCAAAACAACCCAATCAAACAATAAAACAGGTGACACACTATGCCAATTTATAACGCGCCACTTGCTGACATGAAATTCATTCTGAACGATGTTTTCAATGCAGAACAGTTCTGGCAAGCCAATGAAAACCTTGCCCACTTGGATACTGCTACAGCAGAAGCTATTCTTGAAGAAATGGCGAAGTTTGCACAAAATGTCACGCTTCCTCTGAACCGTACAGGTGATGAAGAAGGTGCAAAATATGAAAATGGCAATGTCACCACACCTGCTGGTTTTAAAGAAGCATTCAAACAATATGCTGAGGGCGGCTGGATCGGCCTGGGTGCTGATGCTGAATGGGGCGGCCAGGAAATGCCAAAAATGCTGACCGTTCTGTCAGATGAAATGCTTTTTGCCACCAATCCATCTTTCATGCTCTACCCGCTTCTTTCAGTGGGTGCTGGTATGGCACTGAACAGTTATGGTTCTCAAGCGCAAAAAGAAACTTACCTGCCTAAAATTTACTCTGGTGAATGGTCAGGTACCATGTGTCTAACTGAACCGCATGCAGGTACCGATCTTGGTATTATCAAGACCAAAGCTGAACGTAATGATGATGGTACTTATAGCATTACTGGTACCAAGATTTTCATTACTGGCGGTGACCATGACCTGGCTGAGAACATCATTCATTTAGTTCTTGCAAAAACGCCTGATGCGCCTGCCGGCTCTCGTGGTATTTCCCTGTTCATCGTACCGAAATTCCTGGTCAATGCAGATGGTTCACTAGGTGAGCGTAATCCGGTTGGCCCTGGTTCAATTGAACATAAAATGGGGATCAAGGCATCTGCGACTTGTGTGATGAACTTCGACGATGCGAAAGGTTACCTGGTTGGTAAAGAAAACGAAGGGCTGGCGGCAATGTTCGTGATGATGAACTATGAACGTCTGTCAATGGGTATCCAGGGCTTGGGCGCTTCTGAGTTTGCTTACCAAAATGCTGCGCAATATGCCACAGACCGTTTACAGGGCCGTAGTGCGGCTGGCGTTCAGTCGCCAAACAAACCTGCGGACAGTATTCTAGTGCATGGTGATGTACGCCGTATGCTGCTGAATGTACGTGCCAATAATGAAGCTTCACGTGCATTCGCCGTGTATGTAGGTCAACAGTTGGATATCACCAAATTCTCGACTGATCCTGAAGCGGTGAAAAAAGCCAATGACCGTGTTGCGCTATTAACACCAATCGCGAAAGCGTATTTAACGGATACCGCATTCCAGGCGACTCTGGATGCGCAAATGGTCTTCGGCGGTCATGGCTATATCCGTGAATGGGGTCTAGAGCAATGTATCCGTGACCTGCGTATTTCCCAGATCTATGAAGGCACCAATGGCGTACAGTCACAAGACTTGATCGGCCGTAAAACCATTAAATGTGGCGGCGAATATATCTCTGAATATATCTCTGAAATCCGTGACTTTGCCAATAGTCTGGATGCGGACCTGAACTTCATTAAAGATGCCACACTGGATGCCGCGACTGAAGTTGAATCAGTGACTCAGTACATTCTGGAAGCAGCAAGAGAAAGCCATGACTTTCCGAATGCGACTGCAGTGGACTATCTGCACGCTGTAGGTCTGTTGAGCTTCTCTTATATGTTCGCGCGCATTGCCAATGCAGCGAAAAACAAAGAGGGTGAGTTCTATCAAAATAAACTCGCTCTGGCACGTTATTTTGTGCAACGCATTTTGCCTGAACTGGCATTACGCATTACTAAAGTGAAATCAGGTTCTGACGTCATCATGAACTTCTCTGAAGATTATTTCACGACTCAAGCTTAAACTGAAAATCTGCAATAAAAAACGCCTGCATCAGCAGGCGTTTTTTATGAAAATGCAACAATTAAACTTTTTGAATCAATAAGGTATCTGGCTGATTATTACTCTTCGGATTCAGATGTTTATTCACAATTTTGATATTCCCCTCAGACTCCAATGACTCGCACAGTTCCACCACCTTTTGCATATCTTCAGCCTTAATGCCTACGCCGAGGATTAATTTTTTTCCGGCTTCTAATTGGCTAATTTTTGTTTGAATTTTATCTAACACTTTTTTCTCCTATTTATTCAATGTACCACCCATACAATATAGCAATTTAGTCTAAAAAAAGCGCAAAAGTTCAAATAATTTAATCTTTATTTTTCATTCAATCATTCTGTGCATGATCTTTGCACGTTATTCTGTAACTATCGTTTATATCACATGGAAAATCAGGAGGATAATATGTCCATATCTCGTTCGAAAATTGAAAAATTTGAAGCCCTCCTCGACCGTTTCGGTAATCTTGCTGTAGAAAGCTTTCATTATATTGCCCTGTTTATTATTGGCTGTATGGTGATCTGGTCTGCGGGCCATACCGTCATCGATATTCTGACTGTCAAACAGTTCGCCACCATTGACGATATTCTTTTACTGTTTATTTATCTGGAACTTGGCGCCATGGTCGGCATCTATTTCAAGACCAACCATATGCCGGTACGCTTCCTGATTTATATTGCGATTACCGCCCTGACCCGTTTGCTGATTGCAGATATTCAACATACCCATAAGGCCAGCATGGATCTGGTCATTATTACCGGTTCAATCCTGATTCTGGCTTTTGCAATCTTGGTGGTGCGTTATGCTTCATGGACCTATCCATCGGTGATGCGTGACAAACATAGTGAAAAGCCCCTACCGCCCGGCAAAACGCCACGTCCAGAAGATGATGAACTGGCATAGTCTTTTAAGCCCTCTTTTTTTGCACTTCAGCTTAAAGTAATACTTAAGCCTCGTTCAGGGTTTAGGACTATTGATCTCAAGTAACCTCTCCTCACGGGAGAGGAAACTATTTTGGTCTTTCTGGTTATTTACGTTTATAACTGAATTATCCGTTCAGAATTTAGAACAGTTTAACGATTTGACATCAGCACATAGCGTCCGTTTTCATAAATCCAGTAGCTGCCACGCGGTGGTGCTGGTAACCCTAAACGCTGCCAATCGGTAATTACCGTATATCTCGAACTTTCAATCCGGGCAACATTCGGATCACCATTGACCCAGCTATAACTATTCGAATTTTGATAAATAGTGGTCGGTGCCTGATACTGAATATTGAGGCCGCTTTGACTCTGCGCAGGCGGATAACCCCAATGTGATGGGTGTTGCGGGTAATGTGGTCGCGGTGGCACCGGACGTTGCGGATGATGCTGCCGTGGTGGATCATAAGGTCGTGGTGCACTACGATAATTCGGTACAGAACGGTCTACACCACTGTAGCCCACCCAGGCATTTCCAGCCATACTCTGTGCAGAAGCTCCCAATAGCAATGTAGCGAATATTGCACCCGATAATACTATTTTCATTTGAGCTTCCTCTAAATATCCTGATTATATTTTAAACAAAATAAATGCAGGAAATATGAATAAGCTTGTAGGACCTGCAATTTTTTGTAATGCGCTTGCATGTTTTCATTCTGGCAGGCACATCGGCAGGCGGCTGCTTTATGCTAAAATTGCTTTTTTAATGTTTCGAGTTGAATACCGTGGCTGATTTAAATTTCGATCGTTTATATGAATATTTTTCTAAAGTGCCGAGTGTTCAGAAAGAGCGAATTGATAGCTATGGCTCAGATGGCAAACAAGCATGGTGGTTTAAATTTCAGATTAATGTAGATCATCCGCTGGCGTGGCAAACTGTGCAAGAGCTGGGACATGTCCTAAATTATATTTCTAAAAATGAACGTCTTCCGACTCAGTTTCTTCCCGTATCACCTCCACCGTACATGAATGGGGTTGCCAAAGATTTCCTGTCCTGGGTGATCCAGTGTAATCACGCTGATTTCCCGCCAGACGTGGTCTGTGACTGGCTAGAAGCGCGTCTACCCAATCCGGTCGATGATGAAACCCAATGGAAAATTAAAACTGATATTTCTGAACTGGATCAATTAACGGATAAAGAGCTGGATCAGCTGGTTCCGCCAAATCCAGAATCAAAAAGCTGATCATAAAATATCTCCCTAAGTCCCTCTTTTTCAAAGAGGGACTTTCCTCCCATTTTTTAAAGAGAGGTCAGGAGGAATTTAAAATCAAAACGTCGACCAGCCACTCCATTCCATAAAGCGGTACAGCCAGTATTTCCATCGTGAATCATCCTGATAGGCAGCATAATCAAGACTTGCTTTTTGGCCATTCTGGTTCGACCAAGAACTATTAAAATAACGCTGGGCATCGACGAACACACTCGCCTGTGATGACCCAACTACACGCAAATCAGTTTCCAGATTATAGTTTTTCAGGTTACGGGCTGTGAAATTGGCTGAACCTAAAATCATTTCAGCTTGCTGGGTATTACGCTTGATGATCATCTTGCTATGACATTGCTCCCCTTGGGTATTACACCAACGTACCGGAATGCCAGCCTGATGCAGTTCCCAAGCCACCTGCCGGTTTGGAATCCCGTTCTTTTCACGGCCAAAAGCATCTTTGTTGGGATCGAGCAAAACCCGAACCTTGACACCACGATCATGAGCCGCGATCAGGCTTTTAATAATTTTGCGTTCAGACAGATAAAACATCGCCAGATCAATCTGTTCATTGGCTTTTGCCGTCTGGATCAGGTTCAGAATCGCGTCATAAATGGCTTTTTCTGTCAGCACCTGCACCTGTGGCTGGGTATTCTCTGCCTGAAAATCCCCCGCAACGATCGCTGGCATATTGGCATGTGACATCATGCCTACAGACTGTTCCGTTTTCAGAATGTCTACGGCTGTAGTCCCCCAGACTAACAAGCCAATATTGGAATGCCGTGAACTGCCATCATGCGGGTTCATGGAGGTGACTAGAGCTTTCCAGCCCTGATCGGTATCCACCACTAAAGTTTTACGATGATTGGCTTTAAAGTTAAATAAATCAAAATAACTGCGCAGGGTAATTTTTTCTGGTCCAAATGGATTTGGTAACCAGCCTTTTTCCGGGTTATTGCCAATGCCCTGGCAACATAAATACCAGAAGCCTGACCAGCCCGGATTGGAAGCCCGTAAAGGAAGAAGATTGGTTTCAATGACATCGATGCCGTGCTGGCGCAACTCCCGATACTGTTCGGACTTGACCCCGCCATAGACCGAATTGATCGGATCAGTAATAAACTTGATTTCCACCTCGGGCTGTACCAGACGTTTACTGACCAGAGCATCCGTCAGCTGTTGACTCAATGCCTGATGCTCCTGTTTCGAGGTTCCGGTTTGCTGATTAAACAAAAACATATCCAGCACAATCAGTGATTTGGCCTCTTCAATCATTTTCAGCATTTCATTGAAAATGCGATGATCCAGATGCTGTTTTCCTTCTGCATCCAGATAGGTCTGATCGGCCAGAAACTTGACTTCGGCATGACGCAGCTTGCCCGTGTAATTCAAGCCTTCCGGTAAAGGCTTATAAGTATGATAAATGGCAGATGCCAGATAACTGACTGCCAGCAGACTGATGGCTAAGGCCGCATAACGGCGAGTCGACCAGTTCAGTTTATTGTGAATTCGTTGAAAGATACGCATAAGAAAAAACCTAACCCAATATGTTCAGGCTAGGTTTTATCTGATGATTTTTCAAGTAGATTTCAGTGATCTCTATTTGATTTGACCTGTTAGTTTATGAATATATTAGAAATCATACTGCAGGCCGACGGTAAAGTTGCGACCCACCTGAGGAATATTGGACAGGAATGAAGTATGTGAATACACCTGATCATCAAGCAGATTATTGGCTTTGAAATAAACCCGGTAAGCATTTTTATCTGCGATGCTATTGGCATAACTTAAGCCAACATTCACCATATTGTAGCCTTGGGTTTCATTTTCATAACTGGCAATCTTGTCCTGATTAAAGACATGATAATATTCAGCCAGACCTGACCAGCCATCGGCAAAGTCTGCTTCAACTTTGGTGCCTAAACGACCCGCGGGTACACGTGGTGCATTCTCAGCTTCAATCTTGCCACGCACATAGTCACCGAAAACACTGACTTTATACATGTCATTGATCTGGTAACCTGCCTGTGCCTCAGTCCCATAGAATCTGGCTTTGTCTTGGGTATACTGCACACCGCGTAAATTACCTTTCTGCGCTATTGTTTCGCCATAAATATAATCATCGAACCAGTTGTGATACACATGCACATGGTAATCCAGCTGATCGCCTTCATAATGCAGACCCAATTCAAGATTATTTGAAGTTTCTTTATCGAGATCAGGGTTACCGAGTTCATACGTATTGGTGGCAAAATGCAGGCCATCCGCGTACAGCTCTTGGGCCAAAGGCAAACGCTGCTGATGTGATCCCACCACAGAAAGCTTGTAGTTCGGTGCAAATTCCCAGTTGGCCGCAGCAGATGCAGATACGCCAGTGCCTGAATAATCTTTCTGCTCAGAATCCACTTTCACTTTTTGATGTTCAACGCGTGCGCCCAACTCGACATGCACATCGCCAAACTGTTTATGTTCCAAAGCAAATAAGCTGTATTTCTGGGTTTTGGTGTCTGGCATGAACACATCATGATTATGACCAGCGTGTTCGCTATGATCATGCTCATGTCCTTCATCATCATGCTCGTCATGGCCATGGGATTCTGGAGCGGATAAATTAATTTTCTGCTGTGAAAGCTGGGTTCCAACTACCCCTTCCCAGCCTGCAACTGGCACATGCACCAGTTCTAAACGGCCGTCATAGCCCTTACTTTTAAAATTACTGATCACTTCGCTTTCTTCAAGCTCATCATGTTCATAGTCAGTAAAGCTGGCATGCGCACGCAGTTTTTCAACACCGGCAAATGGTTGCTCCAGTTCGGTACGCACCTCATAACGCTCGGATTTTAAATCCACCCAAGGGCCAGCTGTTTCTTCATGATCGTGCTCATCTTCATCTGGTTTTGGGCAGTGAAAATGATCTCCATGAATTTCACAGCCATGATATTCATGACTATGACCGGGCAAGCCATACTGATCCTGACGGTTGCTATAAGACAGACCAACAAAACCACGGTCATGAATCCATGAACCGCCAATATTCACCGTTTGTCCTTCGGCAAAGGTATTGCCTACACGGCGTTCTTTATGAAAATGGGAGTGATCTCCATGCGGCTCTTCGACCACATAATCCGGAGCAATATAATCATTAGCTTTACGTTTTGAACCTTCTACCCGCAAAGCAAAGCTTTCACCAATACCTGCTGTCACACCAGCACTCGCCAGTTTCTCGTCACTGCCTGAGTTATAACGTAGACCCACTGTACCTTCCAGACCATCTTCAGGCATTTGGGTCGGAATTTTCTGATCGGTGACATTTACCAGACCACCGACTGTACCGGCACCATAAAGTAGCGTAGATGGACCACGAATCACTTCAACCTGTTTGGCAAGAATCGGATCAACGGTGACAGCATGGTCAGGAGACAAAGTGGACACATCCGCTGTTTCAGACGCATGCTGCAATACTTTTATGCGTGGGCCATCCTGACCACGAATAACGGGACGGCTGGCACCGCTGCCAAACTGATTGGAATAAACCCCCAGCTCATCTGCCAAGGCATCACCAATGGTCGTCGCCCGTTCAGACAGCGCTTTCTGATCTACAACATGATCTGCAACCGCAAAATCTGCCGCTGTTTGCACCAATGGATGAGCTTGCACCTGAATGGTATCCAAAGTCTGTACAGGTATTGAAGATAAAGTTTGTTCTGCAAATACCGTAGGCGCAGCTATAGCAAAAATTGACAGTGTTATTAGATTCTTAGGAAAGGACATGACCGAAGCTCAAATTCAGTATTTTGGATGAATGTTATAATATAACATTTCATTATTTTTGCAATCCTTTACGATAATGAGCTGAATATTTTATTAGAATGTCTTTTGAATATTTTTTATTACATTAAAAACACTATTTTTATGCCCTTTACCTTATCGCATGCTGTGCTTGCTCCCCCCATTTCACGTTTAAGCGGAAACCGGCTTCCGATTGCTGCACTGGCGATTGGCTGTATGGTGCCCGATTTATATCGTCTCTTTACTTCGAGCAATTCAAATATCACGCATTTATGGTCTTCACTGATACATCCTGACCTGTGGATCGGACTTGTTTTCTGCATGATCTGGTATGGTCTATATCGCCCAGCCATTTACCGTTTCATCGGTATTCAGCATGAGTTAAATATTTGCAGCATCCTTTCAGCATTAAAGTTTTTCTTGGCAGTTTGTCTTGCACTGATTGTCGGTACAGCAAGCCATTTAATCTGGGATGGACTAACGCATGTCGACTTTCGTACTTTTGCCTTTCATGATTTTTTAGCCCAACAGTTTCAGCTGTTTGGCAACAGTTATCCCTTGCATCGGATTTTACAGATCGGCACATCCGTGATTGTTTTGCCGTTTATGCTGTGGATGAGTGTGCACTACTATAAAAAGCATCAGCAATATCTGGCAGTCAGCCGAAAAATCAAAGTGTTTGCGTGGAGCTTAGTTCTGTTTTCTGTATTGACCGGCCTGTTTTCTGTTTGGGATTATGCGCGCTATATTCCTACAGATGTCTGGCGATCGGATCTGTACTATTTTACTGGCCGCTCGATCAATGAATTTAGTCAGGGCTTTCTGATCACCTTCAGTCTGGGTTGTTTATTGTTTTTATTTTTGGACAGAGATCGCCGGATGGGTTAAATAAAGCACTGGCTCCAGGTTCTTTCACCGTAAAATAATATTGTTTTTGACTCAAGTTCTTGTGACAACATGCCCAAAGAGGCATAATCTTAACTTTACTCAAAGCGGTACGCTGTTTACGTATTCGCTGACCTTAAACCATATAGTTGGATTTCTAACGCTATGATGCGAACTCATTACTGCGGTTCTTTAACCGAAGCTCAAATTGACCAGACCGTAACATTATGCGGTTGGGTGCACCGTCGCCGTGACCACGGTGGTGTCATCTTCCTTGACATGCGTGACCGTGATGGTCTTGTTCAAGTGGTCATTGACCCGGATACTCCTGAAGCATTCGCAACTGCTGATAAAGTACGTTCAGAATTTGTCTTAAAAATTACAGGCCGTGTACGTCGCCGTTATGCAGGCACAGAAAATGCCAATATGGTGAGTGGTCAAATCGAAGTTCTGGGTAAAGAAATTGAAGTTCTTGCTGCGTCTGAAACTCCGCCATTCCCGCTGAATGACGAAAACACCAATATTTCTGAAGAAATTCGTCTGAAATACCGCTTCCTGGACATCCGTCGTCCAGAAATGCTAGATCGCCTACGTTTCCGTTCTAAATTGACTAACCTGATTCGTAACTACTTCGAGGACAATGGTTTCCTGGACGTTGAAACTCCGATCTTGACTCGTGCGACTCCTGAAGGTGCACGTGACTACTTAGTGCCTAGCCGTGTATCTAACGGTAGCTTCTATGCACTACCACAGTCTCCACAGCTGTTCAAACAGTTGTTGATGGTGGGTGGTATAGATCGTTACTACCAAATTGCTAAATGTTTCCGTGACGAAGACTTGCGTGCTGACCGTCAGCCTGAATTCACACAAATCGACGTCGAAACATCGTTCATGAGTGACGATGACATCATGGATTTAATGGAAACTTTAACGATCAAGATGTTCAAAGAACTTCTAAACGTTGAGTTTGATAAATTCCCACGTATGACATACAACGATGCAATGCGTGACTATGCATCTGACAAACCAGATATGCGTATTCCTTTGAAATTGGTTGACGTTGCAGACTTGATGCAAGACGTTGAGTTCAAAGTATTCGCAGGTCCTGCTAAAGATCCTAAAGGCCGTATCGTTGCACTTCGTGTACCGGGTGCTGGTTCACTCCCACGTAGCGCGATTGATGAATATACCAAATTTGTAGGCATCTACGGTGCACGCGGTTTGGCTTATATCAAAGTCAACGAACTTGAAAAAGGTATCGAAGGCTTACAATCTCCAATCGTGAAATTCATCGAGCCAATCGTGCTGGATCTATTGAAACGTGTGGGCGCTGAAAATGGCGATATCGTGTTCTTTGGTGCGGACAAAGCCAAAGTTGTAAATGATGCAATGGGCGCGCTTCGTGTGAAGATCGGTCATGACATGAATCTTGCGACTTGCGAGTGGGCTCCGCTTTGGGTCGTTGATTTCCCAATGTTCGAAGAAACAGATGACGGCAAATGGACCTCTGTTCACCACCCGTTCACGCTGCCTAAATCAAGCGTTGAAGAAGTGAAGAATAACCCAGGTGCTGCACTTTCGGTTGCGTACGATATGGTATTGAATGGTACTGAAATCGGTGGTGGTTCACTGCGTATCTATAACCTTGAAATGCAAAAAGCCATCTTTGAAGCATTAGGTATTTCTGAAGAAGAAGCAGAAGAGAAATTCAGCTTCTTGCTAAATGCCTTACGTTATGGTGCGCCTCCCCATGGTGGTCTGGCCTTCGGTCTTGACCGTCTGGTGATGTTGATGACAGGTGCATCTTCAATTCGTGACGTAATTGCATTCCCGAAAACCAAAACTGCTGAATGTCCATTGACTCAAGCACCAGCACCAGTTGAATCAAACCAACTGCGTGACCTTGGTATTCGCTTGCGTGAAAAACCAAAAGCTGAATCTCAAGAATAATTCTTGACGTTTTAAGTGAAAAAGCCCTGCCTTGAGTGGGGCTTTTTTGTAAGATTGAGTCGCATCTGGAACAGTGGCATAATAGCCATAGTTTTTAATCTAAGGTAATTAGCAATGGCTATGCGTCCTGCAGTTCGTAATCGCAGCATTATGCTTATTGTATTTTCAGTGGTTCAATGGCTGTTCATGCGCTATATCCTTGCCAACAATCTGTTCAATCTCGATACCAACGACCGTATTGTATATTTTTGCCTGAGTAGTATTTTAGGTGCCCTGCTGATTTTTGTGGGTTTGATTTATATGGTGCTGAAGGGCAATCCGGATAAAGATCTATAATCTGACCGTCTGGATCACATGTACACCATACTCAAAAATTTCTCCAAGCTTCCGTTAAGATTCATTCAAAATCTTGCACAACTGGCCGGATCTCTTTTGTATCTCAGCCATTCTTCTGCACGCCAGGTGACAGAGATTAATCTGGCATCTGCCTACCCTGACCTATCTGAAGCTGAACGGGCTGATTTAACAAAACGCAGTCTGAAAAGTCAGTGCATGACCTATGCAGAATCAGTCAAGATTTGGGGCTCATCTCCTGAATACGCGCTGTCTTTAATTCAGGATGTGCATGGCGAAGATATTTTCCTGCAAGCTTTGCAAAATCCTCATGGCTGTTTGGCCGTGGTGCCACATTTTGGTACGTGGGAGCTGTTGAATGTCTGGGTGAATCAACACACCTCTCCTGTGATTATGTACAAACCCAGCAAGAATGAAGACATCGATCGTTTTATGCTGCAAGCCAGACAACGGCTCAAGGCGACCCTTGTTCCAACAGATGATTCTGGTGTACGTGCTGTGTTTAAGCATCTTAAGCAAGGTGGTTTTTCTGCAATTTTGCCAGACCATGTTCCTAAAGAATCCGGGGGAATTTATTCTTATTTTTATGGCCAGAACGCTTTATCTTCTACCTTGCTTTCCAAACTGGCAGCTAAAACACAATGTTCAGTGGTCGGGCTGAGTTGCCTCAGACGCAAGGATCTTTCAGGCTATGATATTGTGGTGACCCCAATTTCTGACGATATTTTATCGAAAGATTTACAGCTTTCTGTAGATACTTTAAATAAAGAAATGGAGCGTATGATTAATGTCGCGCCAGAACAGTATTTGTGGGGTTACAAGAGATTCAGACGTCTAGCAGGCGGTGTTAATCTTTATAAACCGACTCATTAAAATTATGTGGTGTAATAATTGTCAGAAGATAGACCGTCGCGAACTGAGCCAGTTTTTATACCAGTAGAACAGTTTTGGATATTGTAGCATCAGTCGCTTTTCCCGGTTCAAATGCTGTAATTTATCCTGGAAATAATCCAGATCGTGATGAATACGATGTAAAAATTTGCTGTAGATAGCAAAACCCAGTTTAAGGTTCCGTTCAAACAGGGCCAAAATGAGGTGCTCATACAATATCTGGAAATAGGGATTTTCTAACTTATCTCTATACAGGCTTAAGCCATATTCCAGACTCTTGATATGTTCTGGCTTAATTTCACCATTGGTAATACTGTCTGCCCTGTAACGGTACCTGAACAGAGGCTCGGCAATTTCATAAATGATGAGGCCTTTACGATACAGGAATGGAATCGACAGCATGTCTTCGTAGAAATGATTTGGTGGAAACTGAAAGTCCTTTAAAAGTTTACGGTTATACACTCTTAACCATGTATACCAATAGTTTTTAAGAAACACGCGTTTTAAATAATCTGTATCGGCATAAACCAAGCCTGTCTGTTCAGCCAGTACCAGCGGTTTAGTCCCATACTGTTTATTTTCCATCAGTGCATTAAAGTGAATTAATTCCACCTCTGGTGCCTGCCTAATGACCTCTAAAATACGCGCTACAAAATGAGGCTCAACATAATCATCAGAATCCAGATAGGCAATATACTGCCCCTTCGCCACCGCATAACCATTATTACGCGCCATGCTAAGACCCTGATTTTCTTGGTGGATAATACAGATCTTGGCCTGAGATGAATGGGTAGCAAGATAGGCTTCCAAAATTTCTATTGAACGGTCTTTACAGCCATCATCGACAATAATGCATTCGACCTCTGAACTCAGCTGGGGTAATAATGATGTAATACAAGCTTCAATATAGTCCTCTACCCCATATACAGGGATAATGATAGATAACACATAAGGATAGCTTGAACTCATTTTTTTCTTCACTCAAATTTAACTAAGCCTTTATTATTGCTTTTATCAGAAATTTTTCTTCTTATTGAGGTATTTTTGTTCTAGCCGGAGTGTTAAGTGTAAGTACCCGTATACAGATATAGCTAACTTTATAATCAATATATAAGCATCATGCAAAGGAGCCATACTTTTGCAGCTTACACCCTTTGGTTCGGATGGATAATCATAGTGATGACTGTCGTTGAATGCCAAGGCACGCAAAATAGCAGTACTACAACTCTTCGAAAGCGATAGACGCCATTATGACTTATACATGCGGGTTATAAAGCTGATGAAAATAATCTGACGTCTGGTGCTTAAGCAGCTTTAAAAATCAAAACAGTCTGTATTTATCAAATGGCATCTAAAAAATCAATATTCAGTGATCAGGCCAAATTACCTTAGACACGGTACATTAGCAGGTTATGATATTGTGACCGCCCCAATTTACGGTGACCTTTCATCAAAAGATTTACATTTCTCTGTCAATATCTTAAATCAAAAACAGAAAGTGTGATTTATATCACTCTAAAACAGTATTTGTCAGGATATAATCAGTGGAGAGCCTTACAAGACATGCGTAAAAATCTTTATAATAAAGATTATCAATAAATTTCTACTTAATAAATCTATAGCGTCTGATGAAAAAAGAATTTAATCAATACCATATATTATTTATAGTGGATCATCTTAAAGGAGGGGGTGCAGAAAAAATTCTTCTTGATACCGCTACAAATTTAGAAAAGACTGGGCATCAAGTCACGGTTGTACCATTAAATCATCATGAGATTAAAATGGACATTCCCACGAATCTTAACTTCATACAAGAAAGTTTTAATCAGTGTATTTGTTCAGGTAAATTACTCAGAAAACGAGAAACACCAACAGCCGATATAGAAAAGATTAATACAATAATTTCAGATATACAGCCGGATCTTATTATTTTATCGCATGCATTTGCATTCTGTCTTTCCGATTTTATCAGTGGAAATATATGGTTATGGATACATGGCGAGATTTTCAAATCATCCAGAAAACAGACCAATAATCCTTTCAGATGGTATAAAGAATACCGAAGACATTATCTCGATAAGAAATATTTTATTAAACTTTTTGACGGAAAAAATATTATTACCGTTAACCAGAATCTGGAAAAAGATTATAAGCACTTATTACCCCACTCACAAATTTTAACAATTTATAATGGTCTTGATATAAAACATATTGAGCAACAAAAATTAATAGAAGCCCAAAAGATCTGGGATTGCATATTTGTTGGTCGTTTAAGCCAGGAAAAACAGCCAGAACATGCTATCAGGGCATTTGCAAAATCTCAAAAAGCGAAAAACCTGCTGATTGTAGGAGAGGGTGATTTAAAGCCTTCACTACAGGATTTATGTAAACAACTAAATATTGAAAGTCGCGTAGAATTTATGGGATGGGTCAACAATCCGTATCCATATATTCAGCAAAGTCGGTTATTAATTTCCAGCTCGGGCAGTGAAGGTTATGGTTTAGTCATCTCAGAAGCACTTTACCTTGATGTTCCTGTAATTGCCTATAATGTAAGCGATGCGATTTCTCACCAATTGAGCATCGCAAATTTAGAAGAAAATTTGGTTACTCCCCAAAATATAGATGAATTGGCAGAGAAAATAGATCAAAATCTGAATCAAACCTATCGTACTTCTTTTGAGAAAAAACTGCTCTCAAATGAAACGATGGTTAATAAATTTTTAAACCTTATCAAGAATGATCATTACTAAAATGCTTTATTTAACTATCATCATCCCCATTTATAATGTTGAGAAGTATATTGTTGACTGTCTTCAAAGCATCATCGACCAGTTAGATGATCGGATTGAGATTCTATGTATTGACGATGGCTCAACAGATCATTCTATTGAAATTTTAAAAGATTATTTGAATCAGCAACCTAAATCTCTCGTAAAAAATATCAGAATCTTTCAACAGAAAAATTCAGGTGTCAGTTCTGCTAGGAATCTCGGTATTTCACATGCAAAAGGTACATATCTTACTTTCGTGGATCCAGACGATGTACTTTTAGAGACTTACGTTAAAGAGATAAATTTAGCTCTTTTAAATAATGTAGATGTAGTGAGTTTTGGATATAAAAAGCTTTCTGAAGATTTAAAATCAAGTACTGATCAATTTATTCCTCACATTGTCAATCAACAGATTAGTAATTTACCCAGCAGTGAAAATGCTCTCATTGAAATTTTCAACTATAATCGCTGGTTTTCTGGAATTCATGTCTATAAAACCAGCCTGTTTAAAGATACTAAATTCCCAGAACTAACTCACTATGAAGATGCAGCAACCATTCCAAGTATAATGATAAAAGCCACATCATTTTATACGATTCCTAAACCCTTATATGGATACCGGATACGCTCAAGTAGTGCTACAAACTCTAAACAAGGTGCTAATATTGATAAGTCGCTGGCCTGTCTCGAACAACTTATTCCAATACTCATTGAGAAAACCAAGGTACAGGCGATTTTTATCATTCCATTAATGCATTTTTTTTATATTTATATCCATCAAAGTACCAAATACAAAAATAAGCAGACTGCAAAACTGAACTGGAAAAAATTTTCTCAACAAATTCAGCAATTGCCTTTTTCTGGCAAATTAATCAAAAATGAGCATAATCGACTTTTATACCAGTGCTTAAATTTGGGAATAAATGGGTTTTACCTGTCCAAATTAATGAGTCGCCTTTTACGTTCCCTCAAAAAGCGCTTAAGGAAGCCTTATCATCAATAATCAGCTTTAAATAATTTAAATAATGAGATCTAAATATTGGCTGGCTGCATAATCAGGTAAAAATTTTCGATCCAACCTAACTGGATTATTATCTGTTTGCTGTGAATATGCAGAAATTTTATCTGATAATGCCGAAATGTCGCCAGGTTTAACCAAACAATCAGATGGCAAAATTTCATTGGGACCTGATGGGCAATCAGTACTAATTACAGGTGTACCCAAAGCTAAAGATTCTAAAATGACCAACCCCAACCCTTCAAAATCAGATGACAACACCATAAATTTTGCATGCTTCATATAGGGATAGGGATTTTTTTTAAAACCTGTAAAAACAACTTTATCTTCAATACCTAACTCTTTAACTAGTCTTTGAGATGCCTCTAATAATTCGCCCGTACCCACCAAAACCAATTTTTCCTGAACATTCGCTTTTGCATACGCTTTAATTAAAACATCATGGCGCTTCTGTTGTTTAAATTTTCCAACATTCACAATATAGGGTGGATCAATATCTGGCACATATTCGTTAGCTGTTGAAACGACTTGCTTAACATCAATCGGGTTATAAATAGTGGTTATTTTACTTTTACGGCCAAAAACCTCAATAAAATCTTTCTCAACACCTTGACTGACTGCTACGCATGGTTTCGCCAAATAAATCTTGGTCAGCTCTTTTCGCATCCCTTCCAGTCTTTCACCATATTCCAGACTGGTCGTGTTATGAATGACTAAATGAACATTAGGCAACTGGCTTTTAGACAAAATAAAATCGACAGGCAATAAGTTTGAAAGCACTAGATCAGGTGTGCCGATATTTTTTAGTACAAATTTATCAAATGCTTTGGCTGCAATACCGGAACGCATAAATTTAGGAATTGCACGATATTTTTGATAATCAAAAAAGTGGAGTTTTACGCCTTCAGGTATCGGTAAATCTATAATATTTTTAAAATAGACAATATGCGCTTCATGACCCGCATCAATTAAACCCTTTGCCAAAGTTAAAGCAAAACGTTCCGCCCCATTTCCCTGTAAAGTAAAAATAGCCAATACGATGGTTTTTTTCATACAGTATTAATCCTGAATAAATTTTTCTTGATTCAATTTAATCATTCTTTTTTCTGCTCTCCCCATCACTTGTAAATATCGTATCGCCATCGCAATTTGTCCCGCTAATCGTCTTTTTTTGAACTTGTATTTTTCTTTGATAGAGCTGAATTCAGGCTTAAAGTGTTCAGAACGGCCAATGGTCGAATCAAAACACCCTTGTTGCAGGAGGCCATATGCGCCAAGCTGGTCTTCTTGAATAATCACTGCAGGTTCAGCTTGCAAACAATGTAATTCATAAGCAGAAAATATAAATCCATCTGCAATTGCCGGTGCAGTTTTTGCCAAACGATTTAATAATTTTTGCGCGCCACTCGGGTAGAGGATATAACCTGCTGCTCCGGTACGATCTTGATATAAATCATATAATTTGACCTGAGTATGATCTAAGGTACACACGGGTGTCCGACTTATAATTTTTTTACGGCTTCTTACTTCCAGATTAATTAAGTCCACATCTGGAAATTGTTGCTGTTCAATTTCGTTTAAAATTTCTTTTGCATTGGAAGCCAGTACTGCATCATCTTCAAGAATTAAACAGGGCTGATTCCTTTTTAGTACTTCTTCCCAGGCTTTTTGGTGACTGAGAAAGCAAGCCACCTCAACTTTACGCAAAGGCCTTTGCCAGCCAAAACCGAATTTTTGGTATTGCTCTTCGCTCAGATCAGCAACTGAAAATGCTTCTAATATTTCAAAATCCAGTCCTAATTTCCCAAATTGTCTTTTTTGAAAATCACGACGATCCTGTGAACTTTTTAAATTGATAATTAAAGTATTCACAATTACCACCATCTCGTCTTTTCACGAGTGTGACGCTGTTTAAAACGTGAATATACATTATTATTCTGATCAAGCTGTAATCTGTCAAAAATCTCAATTACAATTTGACCCAGTTCATGGGCCTCACATATTTGCTCGAGACGCCAGCGCATATTACGTAAAGTATCATCAGTTCCAACCGCAAATGCAGCCGTACCATCAAACAAGGCATAACGCTGTTGCTGCAATAACTGCTGATGTTCCGGATTTACTGTTAAAGACTGGTCACATAAAAAACGTTCAGTTTCCTGTAGTTTAATAGTGTTGATCAGTACGACTGCATTCATCAGAATTGCTTGTAATAGCGGATCGTCTTCTAAATCAATAAAAGTATCACAGGCAGAAATTAACCAGCGTGTATTTAATGAAGCCAGTAAATAGTCACGCTCAGTCAACCATAATGCTTTAAATCTTGCATAATTATTCTGAACATCAACTTCACGACGAATGAGTACAATCAAGCTGGCATGATAATGATTGAGCGCAGACTGACCCACAAATTCCTGTTCAAGCTGTTCAATATGTTCATTTAAATCTTTAGCCGAACCATAGGTATAGCGAACTTCTTCACCACCAATCATCTGGTTTTTAAGTGCATCGAGGTCTACGTCATTAAACTGAGCGTAGACCTTGTCTGCCCCAAATCGACGTTGATGGCGACTAAATGAAAACCATTGTTCGAATTTACTTTTTTTTCTCACAGGCATTTGAAATCAAGTCTCTTCCAATCCTACATTTATTCCGCTTACTGCCACGCATCCTTAATCCACTGCGATGGCAGCACATAACGATACCATTTACCACCCCCACCATTCACTGCATCTGGCGGATTAATCTCACCATGAAAAACAATGATTTTGGCACCTTCAGGTTTTACCGGCGGCTTAAAATAAGCCATCGGAATTTTTTGCAGGCAATGATATTTGTAGCTCTTACACCAGCTCTCTGGCCAGTAGCTCAGTTTCTTCTCCCGATCTACATACCAAGACAGATAAGCCTGCTCATTACGGAATTTTTGACGAATTTCATCAAAATATTCACGGAAATAAGGTAACAGACCTGGGAAAGCACCCAGTTTAAACCGGTAAACCGAACTGTTACCGGTAATACGCCACGGCCGTTTCCAGTCATGAATAATCAGAAAGTCGCCCGGATAGGTAAAGAACTCATCGATATTATCGACAATCACCACATCAAGATCGAGGAAGAGTGCATTGCCTTCTAAACCATAAAGATCAGGTTCAAAAGTGGACAGCTTGTTCCAGCCACGCTCAGGCGCACCTTCAGGCAATGCCAAAGGTGGAATAGGGAAACATTGTACTGCAGGATCAATGCCTTCAGTACGATCCGTCAGACAGACCATTTTAAAGTCCACTGTCGTATGTCGTTTAACCATATTGTATAAACGATTGACGTATTCCGAACCGTATTTGGTTCCCCATTTCATACAAATAACGATGTTACTCATTGCGTATGCCTAAGCTCATCTTAAAATCTTCTTGATGCTGAATATGATGACATAAGTTCGGCAGAATAAGTACATCAGTTAAAAAAAACCTCTCAAATGAGAGGTTTTTTCAAGCAGTAAATTCTGAATTACTTCACATACGTTAACCAGTGTGCATATTTAGGATCTTTGCCCTGAACCGCATCAAAGTAAGCTTTCTGGATTTGAGTGGTGATTGGACCACGTACACCCTCACCAATCTGACGATCATCGTATTCACGGATTGGTGTTACTTCTGCAGCAGTACCGGTAAAGAATGCTTCATCTGCAATGTAAAATTCATCACGGGTAATACGGCGTTCAATTACGTCATAACCCAAGTCTTTAGCAATGGTAATAATGGTTTGACGGGTAATACCATCCAATGCACCACCTGCGATGTCAGGCGTATGAATCACGCCATCACGTACCAGGAATACGTTTTCGCCTGAACCTTGACACACATAACCTTGCGGGTCGAGCAGCATTGCTTCGTCATAACCTGAATGCGCCACTTCCTGATGTGCAAGAATCGACAGCGTGTAGTTGCCTGATGCTTTGGCCTTACACATGGTCACGTTCGGATGATGATGGGTAAATGAAGAAGTTTTTACGCGAATACCCTTCGCCATTGCCTCTTCACCGAGGTAAGCACCCCAGCTCCATGCCGCAACAACGGCATGAATGGTATTGTCAGTTGCAGCAATACCGAGTTTTTCAGAACCAATAAAAATAATTGGACGTAAATAGCAAGACGCTAATTTGTTTTCACGAACAACATCAATTTGAGCTTGCTCTAATGCTGCTTGATCAAATGGAACTTTCATTTGATAAATTTTTGCAGAATTCAACAAACGCTTCGTATGTTCTCTCAGACGGAAAATAGCCGTTCCATTCGGGGTTTCATAAGCACGGACGCCTTCAAACACACCCATGCTGTAATGCAAAGTATGTGTTAATACGTGAGTTTTTGCCTCACGCCAGTCAACTAGTTGTCCATCTTGCCAAATGAAACCATCACGATCAGCCAAATTCATGCCACAAACTCCAATTTCTCACAATTATTCACTATCCAGTACAAAGTCTGCACTTGGATCAATCAGTCTTTGCCATAACTTGCAAACGGTCATTCGGGTATCGTGCCAGTCGCTTGCAGACACTTGCATGGA
The DNA here is from genome assembly GCF_048148385.1 of Acinetobacter sp. 197. Classification (NCBI taxonomy): domain Bacteria; kingdom Pseudomonadati; phylum Pseudomonadota; class Gammaproteobacteria; order Moraxellales; family Moraxellaceae; genus Acinetobacter; species Acinetobacter sp. 197. Next base: position 177,665 of record NZ_JAYWZK010000003.1, on the reverse strand, counting down.
TTGATTTGCAAGGGCTAAGCGATGGCTCTCGGCGCGTTCACGGAGATAAGCTTGAATCAGAGCAGTCGCATCGTCGCTGGATAAGCAACCTGATTTTGCGGCATCCTCAAGAATTCTTACATTGTCGGAGAAATGGGCGAGATCTTTATTCGTCCCACTCCAAGCCAACACCGCATACTGTGCCATAAATTCGATGTCTACGATACCACCTGCATCTTGTTTTAAATGAAAAATACCATCTTTTTTTTGCTCTTTAGAAGAACCGAGATGCTCCTTCATTTTCTGACGCATTTTCAGTACTTCTGCCCGTACATAATTTTCATCGCGAGGCTGAGTCAGAATATCTCGCCGTAAAACTTCGAACTTTTTCCTTAAACTCATTTCACCCGCAATCGGGCGGGCTCGCACCAAGGCCTGATGCTCCCATAACCAGGCGCTCTTGAACTGATATTGTTCAAAGGCTTTTAAACTGGTCACTAAAAGTCCAGCTTCACCCGATGGACGCAAGCGGGTATCGACCTCATAAACACGCCCATCCAGAGTTTGCGTGGTCATGAGGGACATGAATTTTTGCGCCACGCGCATGGCAAACTCAAAGCCACTGATCGGCTTGAGCCCATCTGTATCGGTCTGCTCACTCATATAGTGAATAAAGACCAGATCCAGATCCGAGCCATAACCCAGCTCAATTCCACCGACTTTACCATAACCAATGACTGCAAAAGCCGTATGCTCGACTGAACAGCGCTGCCCTTCTGCATCCAGTGGAAAACCATGCTTTTTCGCAACAATCTGATAGGCCAGATGCAGCGCTGCATTCACCGATACTTCAGCAATATCGGTCAAGGCATCAGAAACTTTCATTAAAGGACTTTCAGCCAGCACATCACTGGCGGCTACAGCAAGTACATTGGATTTTTTAAACAGGCGCAAAACCCGCATCTGGTCTTCAACCTGATCAATTTCAATCCGTAAAAGCTGCTGGCGCAAGGAATCTTCCAGATCCTTACGTTTTGGCAATTCAAAATCCATCGACAGGAATTCATCCAGTAGCACCGGATAATGGGTCAGTTCTTCACAAATCCATGGGCTGACCGTGGCCATCTTCACCAGTCGCTGTAACGCCCCTTTACTCTCAATTAACATCACCAGATATACCGTACGGCGCATTACCGATTCCACCAAGGGCATCAGTCGTACCAGTGCTGTCTGCGGATCATCTGACTGTAAAACTGCTTCGATTAAATGTGGCCAAAAAGTTTTTAAACGCTGCACTGCTTTGGCTGGTAATTTTTTTAAGGCATGCCCATTCCAAAACTCATAGACAAGATTTTTTGCATTGTCATCCAAAACTTCTTGCAGTCGGTTTTCTAGCTGTGAAAAACTTTCAATCAGGGTATCCGGACCATTTTCCTTAATCAAATGATCAAACTGATACATCACCTTGCTACGCTTCGCATTGAGATACGCCATAAAGCTGTCCCAATCGGCAAAACCCAGGGTATCTGTTATACGCGCCCTTAATTCTGGCTCAGTCGGCAATGATTGTGTTTGCTGATCATTCAGTGCCTGAATCGCATGTTCAACCCGGCGCAGAAAAAGATAGGCATCTTCCAGTTCCTGTACTGCCTGTTCGTCCAGCAATTCGGCATCATCCAGATGATTCAGATTCACCAGACACTGGCGATCCTGCAATTCAAGCTTGGCGCCGCCGTAAATCAACTGGAAAACCTGCACGATAAACTCGACTTCGCGAATGCCGCCAGCTCCGAGCTTGATATCATCTTCTATATTCCGGCGTTGTACTTCACGCTCGATCATGGCTTTCATTTCGCGCATGGCTTCAAAAGCACTGTAGTCGACGTATTTACGAAATACAAATGGTCGGGTCATCTCCAGCAGCTCATCGCCTTCCGGACTTGGATTGACAATCCGTGCTTTGATCCAGGCATAGCGCTCCCATTCACGCCCATGCTGGCTCAAATATTTTTCCAAGGCCGCGTGACTGATTGCCAGTGCTGAACCATCTCCCCAGGGACGCAGCCGCATGTCGACGCGAAATACAAAACCGTCAGCAGTGATCTGATCCAGCAAATGAATCAGTTTCTGCCCCCAGAGTATGCAAAATTGCTGCACATCAATACATTTACGCCCATCGGTTTCACCCTGCTCGTCGAAGGCGAAAATCAAGTCAATATCACTGGAAAGATTAAGTTCTTGTGCTCCGAGTTTCCCCATGGCAATGACAATAAGATCCTGTACTTTTCCATTATAGCCAATCGGTTGGCCATACTTGGCAACAAGCGGAATACGGGCAAAATCTTTTGCTGCACAGATGCTGGCATCAGCAAAATCGGAGAGTTCTTGGGTCAGAGTGATAACATCGGTCAGTTGGTTGGCATCCTGCCAGATCCAGCGAAACATCAGACGGGCCCGCAGAATACGCATTGCACGCATCCAGGCGGCTTCATCAGTAATATTCAGGATGCAGTCCTGTACCAGCTGATCAATGTATTCCCGACTGAGTGAGCCCTGAAACTGGTCAATTGCATAATCCTGTTCCAGTAAACTCTGGTGATTGGCCAATACCTGTTCCGCATATTGGCTGGCTCTTAAGGTTTTCTGCAATTGTACTGCATTCATCACTCAACTCTTCCCCTGAAACATTCTGCTTAGTTATAGCAGGAGTTTTGTCTCAAGGGGAATGTTTTAGTTTGAAATTTATTTTTAAGACTGCTCGGCCTGCAGGTCTTCAAGCACCAGTGCCTGATGATCATTGGTGACCATCGGTAAATACACGGTAAAGATAGTGCCTCTGCCCTCTTTGGAATCCACACTAATTTGACCATGATTCAGGTCAATAAAGCGCTTGCACAGTACCAGACCTAAACCGGCACCTTTCTCTTCAGCCGTACCTCTGACACTGACACCCAGCGTCGGTTTGAACAGATTCTGCATCTGCTCTTCAGTCATGCCCAAACCTGTATCCTGAATGGTAATTTTAACCTGCTCGCCTTCCATTTCGGCTGCTAAAATGACTTTACCGCCTTGATCGACTGGCGTAAATTTCAGCGCGTTGGACACCAGATTCTGCAATACCGAGGTAATCATATTAATATCCGCATGGACCTTAATGTCTTCCGGGATATTGTCGATTAATTCAATCTTTTTCTTCAAAGCCAGACTTTTCAGTACACTGCAGACAATTTTACTGGACTGCTTGAGCTCATAATTAATCGGATGATAAACAAAGCGTCCACCCTCTGCCATCGCCCAGGTCAGCAGGCTTTCCAGCAGATTATAGGTAGCTTGCGCATTATCATATAAATAATCCGCAATGCTCTGAATACTGGATTCATCCAGTGTGTCACGTTCCTGCGCCAGGACTTCGGAAAAACCCAGCAAGCCATGAAATGGCGCACGCAGATCATGCGCGATAATCTGGAAAAATTTGGTTTTACTGAAGTTTTGTGCACATTGCTGTTCATATAACTCTTTCAGATTATTATGTTCCTGATTGAGTTTGATACGATTCACTAAACTTTCAGCAAATTGTTTTACAGTGGCAATATCTTCCTGATCAAACAGGTCAGTCTGATCATCAAAGAACACAACCTGACCTAAAGAATCACCTTGACCCGATTTTAAATTAAATGCGACAAGTCGCTGATGCATCACGCCAAGACTTTTCAAGTAGTCTGACAGTTCTGCATATGCGGGATGCAGGCAATCTATCACATCTGCCTGTAGCAGATATGCAGGTATACTAACATCCTGGGGAGCATGCAGACCCCGGAAACCACGCGGACAGCTGTACCAGATATAAGGTTCCGTATGAAAGCCGATAATACTGGTTTTAACATCCAGGACTTTACGGGCAACATTACAGAAGGTGTCTAATAAATTATCAGAGGTATAGACACCTAAAATGAGAGATATACGGCACGAGCTTAAGAGCTCCGTATTCTGACCGACCTCTAGCAGTTTTAGTTCCATGTCTGCCTCTTTGAATGTTTATAGAATATAGGAAACACAGCCGACCAAATTTATACAATCAATAACAAAGATTCTATATTTACTCAACGATGAAAACTCACATATAGATTAAAGGATTTGTTAACCTGTTTCTATCCAGATACATTAACAGCCACAAAGCACTGATATTTAATTAATTAAGAATAACTTGAAAATTTGTTATTCAAAAAAAATGCTACATAAGTGTTTGAAATTAATATATCTCACCTTAAATAAACATGTTTATTTGTACTCACCTTAACACACTATTGACCAAAAAATACCCAGCATCGCTTTTTACCGTGCTTTAAATAAAAGCTAATCTTTTTTCAATGATATAGCTTTAGAGTGAGATCAAATAAATCACTTCCCCACTGATTATTTTCACTCCTATCCAACTCAGAATGAGCTTTTAATTATTAAAATTATCTTAACAATTATACGGTAGAACATCTTTGAAATTTAGAATTTCGATCAAAAAAAATTCACAAAAGCAGCTGAGAATTGTAAATGAATTACATTCGTTAACAAATTAATTGCGGAATTTTTTTGTTTTATTGATCTATCTAGTGATAGAAATGAAAATCAGGAGAAGAAAAGACAGAGGCTATAGGTAATTCATATTTAAGAAAATTAAATTAAATCTGGCATAAAAAAAGCGGCCTATAAAGACCGCTTTTTCAAAAAGTAGAAATTAGTTATCTGAAATCAGCGCTACTTGCTGTACATAGTTAAACAGCTTTAATTTGGACGCATTCACTTCTTCTTCAGCAGCCTGATTTTTTAAATCACGATGCACCCGAAGATAATGCTGGCGCAAAGTATGACGCTCTGTCGCATTATAGGTTTTGGTAAACTCATTGATGGCTGGATCACCATCTTTGACAATTCGATCAACCCAGCGCTGTAATTGGGCTGTCTTTTTCAAACCTTGCTTCGGGGTAAGATAAGACAAAATCACGGTTTCATTTTCATTGCGCAGCAATTTGCCTATCCGTGAAAATTGACGACGACGTGCTTCATGAGAACTAATTGCTTGCACATCAAGCAAAGCCTCAATCAAACGCTCATCTACGGGTAAGTTTTTAATTTGTTTAGCGCTCAGCTCTGCAAGCTGTGCACCTAAAGCGGCCATACGCTGGACCGCTTTTTTCTGTTCGGTTTTACTTGCGCGTCCCTCTAAAGACTCAAAATCTTCTTCAGTTAAACTGTTCGGTCGACGTGCCACGATTAATCTGCCTCATAAAATTTTGCTGCAAATAGTGCCTGAATTTCAGATAAGGCCTTGTCCTCATCTGCTCCTTCAATCACTAAACGTAAAGTTGTTCCTTTGCCTGCACCAAGCATGAGCAAGGACATGATATTTTTAGCATCTACCAGTTTTTCAGTCTTGCCAATCTGGATACTGGAACGAAACTTGGTGGTAACTTCTATCAGTTTACCAGATGCGCGTGCATGTAAACCCAGTTTATTAATTACGTCAACTGTCGTATCTATCATGACCAGTGCTTCATTTCTCGATGGAGGACTTGAATAGACCATTTTGCCTCAAGCGCTTTTTTTAGTCTATCCACAATATAAACAGAACGATGCTGACCACCGGTACAGCCAATCGACACGGTCATATAATGACGGTGTCCCTCGGCAAAAGTTGGCAACCATTTATCCAGAAAATGATAAAGGTCATTAAACATCTCTTCGACCTGATCGCTCTTTTGTAAAAATTCCTGCACCGGCTGATCCAATCCTGAAAATTTGCGCAGTTCTAGCTCCCAATGCGGGTTCGGCAAGTGCCGGACATCAAAGACATAATCCGCATCGAGTGGAATCCCGTGCTTATAACCAAAGGATTGCAAAATCAGGATCAGGTTATCGGCCTGTCCCAGCTTGGACAACAGCGTATGTTTCAGGTCATGTACGCTTTTGTCGGTGGTATCGATATGCACCGTAGAACGCAACTGAATCGGCATCAACAGGATTTTTTCCTCCTGGATACACTGATTCAGACTTTTAAAGCGTGACGCCAGAGGATGTGGGCGGCGCGAGGCACTGAAGCGTGCAATCAGCTCCTGATCCTGCGTAGTCAGATAGATAATATCGACCGAACCATGCTGTTGTAACTGCTCAAATACATGATCAAATTCTTGTAAATCTGCCCGGGTACTGCGTACATCTACACCCAGCGCCAACTGTTCCAGGTTGTTTTCACTGTCCAGTTTTGCCACGATTTCGGGAAGCAATGCCAAAGGCAGATTATCAATACAGTAATAACCCAGATCTTCAAGCACCTGTAATGCAGATGATTTACCTGAACCAGATTGCCCTGTGACAATTAAAATGCGCTTCATGCATGCTACCCTTTCATCTTAGCCGGCAGTATATTTGACCTGCAAGTTGTCAATTAGACGCGTATTCCCCAGCTTTGCAGCTACAAATAACACAAGATCTTGATTAAACGTATGAATTTTTTGTAATTCCGGAGTGCGAGCTTCAACATAATCAACAATGAAACCGGCATCGGTTAGGCTCTGGCGAATTTCGGCCAATACCGTATCGAGTTCTACGCATGCATGTAGCTGCTGTTCAGCCTTTTGCAAGCTCTGGTAAATGACCGGTGCGATTGCACGCTGTTCTTTGCTTAAATAACCATTACGAGAACTTAAAGCCAGACCGTCTTCTGCACGGGCAATCGGCACACCAATCACTTCCAGCGGAATATTCAGGTCTTGTACAAACTGCCGAATGACCGCCAGCTGCTGATAATCTTTCTGGCCGAAGAAAGCATAATTCGGCTGTATGATGTTAAATAATTTAGTCACCACCACCGCCACACCATCAAAATGGCCAGGGCGCTGCGAACCGCATAAATCATTGGTAATTTCAGACACACTGATATTGGTCAAGCGCGGTTTTTTGCCATACATCTGTTCCACACTTGGAGCAAAGACAATGTCACAACCGACTTCAGCCAAAAGCTGCTGATCCTGTTCAAGCGTGCGCGGATAGCTGTCAAAATCTTCATTGGGTCCAAACTGGATCGGATTGACAAAGATACTGACCACCACCACATCACACAACTTACGCGCTTCACGTACCAGATTTAAATGTCCCTGATGCAGATTGCCCATGGTTGGTACAAAACCAATGATCTTGCGCTTGGCACGTGCGGGATTTAATGATGCAGCTAATCCCTGAATGGTGGTTTCTGTTTTCATCTTACAATTCAACCTGAAAAGTCTGTTCTGGTGCCGGAAAAGATCCATCTAAAACTGCCGCATGGTACGCTTTAAAAGCATCCAGAATGGCAGTAGCACCCGATTGTTCCTGCATAAAATTACGTACAAATTTTGCGGTATGGCCAAAGGTCAGACCCAGCATGTCCTGAACCACCAGTACCTGGCCGTCTGTAGCTGCACCCGCGCCAATACCAATCACGGGAATCTGTGGAAACAGTTCGGTAATTTCCTGGCCAAGCTGTGCAGGTACGCATTCAAGTAGCAATAGTGCAGCACCTGCCTCTACCACTGCCTTACAATCTGCAATAAGCTGATTAGCAGCTTCACGGGTACGGGCCTGCAGTTTATAACCACCAAAAACATGTACCGATTGCGGAGTAAGACCCAGATGCACACATACCGGAATACCGTTCCGGGTCAGTACCTGTACGGTTTCCGCCAGCCATGTACCGCCTTCCATTTTCACCATTTGTGCGCCGGCTTGCATCACGGTTTTCGAGCTTTGCAAGGCATCATTTAAGGTGGCATAGCTCATAAATGGCAAGTCAGTCATGATAAAGGCATGCTGGTTACCACGGCGTACCGCAGCCGTATGATAAGCCATATCAGCAACCGTAACAGGCAAAGTCGAGTCGCGACCCTGAATTGACATTCCCAAAGAATCGCCAATTAAAATGCTATCGACTTGGGCAATTTCCATGGCTTTGGCCATACTGGCATCATAACAAGTCAGGCATGAAAATTTGCGTCCATCAGCTTTGAAGCGTCTTAAATCACTCAGACTGACCATGAAGATGTTCCTCTATGATTGAAGTTCTCTCGAACATACCAATAACTCAAAAATTAAATATTTGCCCAGTTGCTGTCATCGAGTACCGTGAGGGTCGATTGTTTGACGATGTCCAGATCTTTTAAGAATGTGTCATTGACCTGTATTTCAGAATCAATATCCAGAAGTGGGATCAAGACAAAATCACGCTCTAATACCCCGACATGCGGCACGGTGAGACGTTCATTTTGAATCTGCTCGTTACCGTAGATCAGCAAGTCCAGATCCAGCGTACGTTCACCCCAATGCCGCAAACGTACCCGACCTGCTTCCTGCTCAAAAGCTTGCAAACGGTCCAGCAAGCTTAAAGCAGCCAGATCAGTCGTTAACTGTACAACGGCATTCAGATAGTTTGGCTGGTCCTGAGGTCCCATGGGTGGACTTTGATACAGATGCGAGGTTTTTACCTCACCCAATGTCGCCAGTTTCTGTACAGCTTCTGCCAGAATCTGGCGTGAATCGCCCAAGTTACTGCCCAGGCCAATATAAGTCACGATCATTGTGTTGGCCCAAATACCACCTGACTCAGATCACGTTTTACCCGCTTGCGTTTCATAATCGGATGATCTGCGCCAATTTCACCACTGGCACTGGCTGCCACATGCGACAGAGGTTTTACCTTGTCTTCAAACTTGGCTTTACGCGCCCGGCGGTTACGCGGCTCAGGTTCATTTACCAACGGTTCGATCTCAACGGAATCTTGCTGCTGCGTCAGTTTCTGTTCCAGAGGTTCTTCTTGACTTGCCTTACGCCGGCTCTTGGCACGCTGACGGTTATATTGGCTAATGGCACGCTCTTTCTCGTCACCACTCATTTGCTGGTAAGCATCCCACCAGCTGCCCATCTCCTGTGCAGTCGCATCACCTGATTTTTCACGCAACAGCAAAAAGTCAAAGCCGGCACGGAAACGTGCATGGCTGGACAAAGCTTCGATTTGCTGTGGTTTAGGATTTAGCAAACGGGTCTGCATTTCCCAGATTTCACGAATAAAGGTTTCTGCAAAGCGCGGAATAACAGTACGGGTTGCCTGGCGTTTTAACACGTCGAGACCAGCTTGGGCACGTGCTTCAGCCGCTACTACACCTTTATTCAGATAGAATTCGCAACGTTCCAGAAATGGCTGCCATAACAGCACTGCATAGAAAAATGCCGGGTTGATGGTTTTGCCGATAGAAATGCGCTGATCGGTATTTTTTGCAGCGCGTTCCATAAACGGCGTAATTTTAGGTTTGATATCTGCAAATAACTGCTGCCAGATTCCAAAATCGATCAGCATCGGCAAGACACGATTCAGATGTCCCATGGTGAACAGTTTCTGTGATTCATCATAAAGTCGATGTGGGGAAACATCACGCAGCAACTGGGTCATTTCCGGAGTGAAAACCTCCAGAATTGCTTCATCAATATTGAAGTTCAGTTTGGCGGCAAAACGCAAGGTTCGTAGCATCCGCACTGGATCTTCTTCAAATCTTAAAGCTGGATCACCCAGTAAGCGTAACGTTTTGCTGTGAATATCATCCACTGCATTGCAGAAATCCAGCACAATGCCCTTACGCGGCTGGTAGTACATCGCATTGATAGAGAAATCACGACGGGAAAAATCCTGTTCGATGCTACCCCAGTTATTATCACGCAGAATCATCCCCGCGGCCGAGGTCACTGCTTTTTTGGGTGGTGCACGGAAAGTTGCTACTTCAACCAGTTCCCGTCCCGAATAGACATGGGCCAGTTCGAAACGTCGCCCGATAATTCGACAACGCCGTCCGAAAACTTCCTTGACCTGAGCCGGGGTGGCATTGGTAACTGCATCGAAATCTTTAGGATTCAAGCCTAACATCAGATCTCGAACACCACCACCCACGATATAAGCTTCATAGCCTGCCTTGTTTAAGGCATCAATCACATCGAGAATATAAGAAGGTAATTGAGCGGTTGATAAACCACATTTTGACGCGCGCAAAGTTTGCAAAAGACGCTGTCTCCTACGTCTGAACGTAAAATTCTAAGATGACGCTAATCATATCGCTTACACGACTAAAGGGCAATTTGATTATGTCAATCCTGCGAGTCAAATCAATCAACTAATCCATGATCCATATGGTCACTCTACAAAGCGAGTTTCGCCTTGTTTTTGGCAAATAAAGCCGGTCCAATGCCTTTGACCTGCTGAATATCTTCAATACTTTTGAACTTACCATTTTTTTGCCGATACTGAATAATGGCTTCAGCCTTCTTCTGACCAATCCCGTGCAATTCCTGCAACTGTTCGAGGCTGGCACGATTCAGACTGATTTTGTCAGTAGCGGAATCTGACAATGCAGGCTTGGCCAGATAATGATTGCTTTCTGATGTGGCGGTAACAGCGGCTTTTTTCTTCAGCCGCGCATCATGTTGCTGCTGTTGGGTCTTCCATTCCATATAATCGGTGGCAGTTGCATGCACAGTCCCGATAGAAATACAGCCGAGCCAGCAACCCAGAACAAGATTAATCCATGTCGGACTGATTTGATAAGATATTTTTTTCATGTGCCACTCTTTGTTTTAATTGTAATTTGGCCTGTTCCCAGAGCTGATCAAGTTCAGCCAGTGACAGTTTTTCCAGGTTTAATTGTTGTAATTGTGCCTGATCTTCCATCAGGGCAAAGCGGGTCCGGAATTTATGGATTGTCCCCAATAATGCCATCTCGCTGGAAATGCCAAGTTTACGACCAACATTGACCAGAGAAAATAAGCAGTCGCCAAATTCTTCCTGTATTTCATCGGAATGTTGTCCGGCTACCGCTTCTTTTAATTCAGCCAGTTCTTCTTCCAGCTTGGCATAAGCACCCGCCATGTCTGGAAAATCAAAACCGATTTTGGCGACATTTTTTTGAATTTCATCGGCCTGCACCAAAGCCGGTGCATGTTTAATATCATCTAGGCGTGAACGCGGCTTACCCTGCTTTTCTTGCTGTTTGATTTCTTTCCATAGCTCAGACACATCTTCCGGACTCATTTTTGCAAATTGTTCAGCCTGAAATACATGCGGATGACGGCGAACCAGTTTATCGGTAATGGCCTGCACCACATCCTGAAAATCGAAAGCCCCCTGCTCGCTGTACATTTGCGACTGGAACACCACCTGTAGCAGCAAATCACCTAGCTCATCGCGGACATCGTCGACTTTTCCAGAGCGTACAGCCGCTTCGACTTCGTAAGCTTCCTCAATCGCATATTTGGTCAGAGATTCGGGGGTCTGTTGCTGATCCCATGGACATTTTTCACGTAATTCGCGCATGATCTGGAGTAGTTGTTCCATGTTTAAAAACCTCTTTTTTACCAAATAGTCGCGTCAATCTGCCGGTTTCTTGTTATGCTCAAAAAAAAGACAATAAGGAGATCAGGCACATGCACAGTATATTGATTAGTGGGGCAGCACAAGGAATTGGGGCAGCAACCGCCCAGCTATTTTACCAGCACGGCTACAAGGTGGGCATTTATGATGTTCAGGTGGAGCAGGCAGAACAACTGGCCCAGCAACTGGGCGAACATGCCAAAGCCGGCTTTCTCGATGTGGCTGACTATACTTCTTGGGAAACAGCTTTAGCCGAATTTTCAGCTTGGGCAGGTGAAATCAATATTCTGGTCAATAATGCCGGGATCTTATATTCAGGGCCTTTTGAAGATACTACCATTGCGGCACATCACCGGACTCTGGATATTAATGTCAAAGGGGTCATGAACGGCTGTCATGCCGCTTTCCCTTATTTAAAAGAGTCTGCATTTGCCCGCATCATTAATCTATCTTCAGCTTCGGCGATTTATGGCCAGGCCGATTTAAGCAGTTATTCCACCAGCAAGTTTGCAGTGCGTGGCCTGACTGAAAGTCTGGATATTGAGTGGCGACCCTATGGGATTCGAGTCTTGGATGTCATGCCACTTTTCGTTAATACGGCCATGGTCAAAGATATGCAGTCAGAAAGTATTAAAAAAATGGGCGTGCATTTAAAAGCAGAAGATGTTGCACGAGATATTCTGAAACTGGCACAGCTCAAAGATTCAATATGGCAGGCAACCCATCATCCGGTCGGATTCAAAAGCCAGTTTTTATTTCATTTATCGCGGATGAGTCCACAATTTGTGAATCGGCTGAGTAATCTGCTCATCGCTAGAAAATAAAAAATATTCGGGTTCATTCTGTTTTAGACAGTGTGATGAATCTGGATCACAGGAAATCTCAAGCCCTTGCAGGAATCCTCACTTTGCCAGGCCACGGTGAACATGCAGCCAGCAAGCGTATAATTTTGATAGGCATAGACGCCAATCTCTGGATGTTCGCAGCGCCCACCATTTTGCTCAGGATGGATATTGGTATTGAGCTCATTCAGGTTTATCCGGATTCCCAAGCCTGATGCCTTTAACACCGCCTCTTTGGTGGTCCAGACTTTAAACCAGTATTCGGGATCATAAGCCAGCATTTTCCAATATTTTAATTCTTCGGGATGAAAGGCATGTTGTGCCAAGGCTTCAAAACGGACTTTACGATTCAGTTCTTCAATATCAATTCCTAAATTCTGAACTTGCTTGCTCGTGGCCAAGGCGTAGAAACTTTGACTATGACTATGATTAAAACTGAAATCCGGATAGTCATTTAAATAAGGCTTGCCAAAATTCGTCCGCACCACCTGTTGATCGCTAACTGGCAATTCAAAAGATTGGGATAAAAGCTGATTGCGCAAAAATGCCACTTCGCGTTTCCGTTCGGCAACCTGGGTTTTGCGGTCTGACAATTGATCACATGCCAGATCAGAAAGTTGATGCAGATGAATTTGAATCAGCCGAGCCACGTGAATCCATTAAAAAGATGTCAATTGATTTGAGTGTAAAAGAATTTACACTTTTATTGGAAGAGAAATTCTATTATGTCTCTAAACAAAAAGCCCGCTGTACGCAGGCTTTTTATCCGAAAAATTTAAACTATAGAATTAGCGTTTAAATTTCTTCTCGGCTTTCTTGAACTTCTGTACATAACGACGTTTACGCGCAGCTGCACGCTCATCCACTTGAGACTTACGGCCTTCAAACGGGTTTTCAGAAGTTTTAAACTCAATTTTAATCGGTGTACCTTCAAGCTTGTACACTTTACGGAACACGTTTTCCAGGTAACGACGATAATCTGCAGGAGTTTTATCCACCTTGTTACCATGAATCACGATCGTTGGCGGATTTTGTCCACCCATATGTGCGTAACGCATTTTAATACGACGGCCCTGAACCATAGGCGGTTGGTGGGCCTCTGTCGCATCATTTAAAATCTGGGTGATTTTTGCCGGTGACACTTTTAAACGCGATGAATCATAAGCACGGTGAATCGATGGATAAAGATCGCCCACACCCGTTCCATGCAATGCAGAAATCAAATGCACCTTCGCCCATGGAATAAAATCGAAGCGACGCTCTACATCGAGCTTACATTGCTTACGATCATATTCAGTCATGTTATCCCATTTATTGACTGCAATAACCATGGCACGACCCGCTTCAAGTGCATAGCCAATCAAATGCAAGTCCTGCTCAACAATACCATCACGTGCATCAACTACAACAACAATGACGTTGGCATCTTTCATTGCCTGTAAAGTTTTAACAATCGAGAATTTCTCAATCATTTCATCAACTTTACCTTTACGGCGCACCCCGGCAGTATCAATCAGGGTATATTGACGGCCATCACGCTCGAATGGAATATAAATCGAGTCACGTGTTGTACCCGGCTGGTCAAATGCCACCACACGCTCTTCACCGAGCAAGCGGTTCACCAGCGTTGATTTACCTACGTTTGGACGACCAATAATCGCTAAACGCAGACCCGTGTTTTTGTCATGCTCTTCCGGATTTTCATCTTCCGGTACATCGGCAAGTACATCTTCCAGCATTTGCTGGACACCACGACCATGGCTGGCTGCGACTTGTAACGGCTCGCCCATACCCAGTTTGTAGAATTCAACCAGGGCAGCTTCAGCATGTACACCATCAACTTTGTTGGCAACCAGAAAGACTTTTTTGCCTAAAGTACGCAATTCACGGGCAATCTGTTCATCAGATGCCAGCAATCCGGCACGCGCATCCACCACAAAAATGATGATGTCAGCTTCATGAATGGCAGTCTTGGACTGCTCTGCCATGTAGGAGTCAATCCCACCTTCATTTTCGCCAATACCGCCAGTATCGACCACAATGAAAGATTTATTTTGATAGGTAGCATCGCCATATTTACGGTCGCGTGTCAGACCGGCAAAGTCTGCCACCAATGCGTCACGGCTCTTGGTAATCTGGTTGAACAGCGTTGATTTTCCGACGTTCGGACGACCAATGAGCGCAATTACGGGTTTCATAGAGTAACCTTTATTTAATATCAGGCGTCAAAGTGGCCTGAACATCAGAAAGCATAGGAAGATATAAGGGGTAAATACCCTAAATAAAAACACGGGGCATTGATTTTTCAATCACCCCGCGTTCACAAAATACGGTTGTGGCTAGTTTAGCATAAGGCTCGTTAAAATTAACGGTTCTGCCAAATGCTTAATGCGCCCTTGCGTGTGGAAACATACAGCTGGTTGTCAATGACGCGTAAGTTACGCACTTCTCCAGAAGTTTTTGCACGACCGGTAATCTGTCCGGTACGCGGATCAATCAGGTGCAAAACGCCATCCAGATCGCCAACCACCAGGTCAGTACCCAGCATCACCGGGTTACTTAACTTGCGATTCAGCAACTGGTCATTTTCCCAAAGAAGTTGACCTGAAGTAATCTCAAAGGCTTTGATTTTGCCATCAGTTTGCGCCACAAATACACCATTGCCCACAACTTCTGGACGCTGGATACTGCTGGCATCTTCACTCCAGACCACCTGTTGTGAAGCCAGATCCAGTACAGTCACCTGACCTTGATAGCTAGTAGTCACCACAAACTGGCCTGCAACGACCGGTTCACCATCAATATCCACCAGACGCTGGATATCAGAACGCCCGTCAGACACTGCTACACGGCGCTGTAATTTCGGTATACCACTTAAAGCATCCAGCACATAGATATAAGCATTGGAAGAGCCAATCAGCACATTACGCGCATCTAATGCAACCGGTGCAGCCATGCCACGCAGGCTGAATTGTACATTAGGCAAATTATAAGTCCAGACTTGTGCGCCTGTCGCGATTTCATGCGCATACACAGTACCATCATTGCTCACGCTAATGACACGCCCGGCATGAATTAATGAAGGTGCCAGTAAGGCACCGGTCAATTGCGCAGTCCATTTTTGTTCACCAGTTTGCTGGTCCAGTGCGAAAAGCTGGCCTTTCTGGTTACCGACAACAACGATTCCCTCAGCTGCTTCAACACCGGAACTTAAACCATCTTTACTGACTTTTTTCTGCCACAGACGCTGCTTGCCATTAAAAGCAGAAACTTCACCTTTTGGATCTATCGCAAAAACCACGCCATTGTCTGCATCCAGACGTAAACGCAATGGATCGGCAGCCTCTGTCGCAGCCACACTAGTGGAAAATACGGGCACCAGTGTTTTGGCTTGGGTCAGTTTTGGAAGTGGATTCGGTTTTACTTCTGGAACTTTATTGGTTTTACCTGCACAGCCAGCCAATGCAAGCGTTAAAACAGTCAAGGCACAGGTAATTTTGTATTTTCTATTCATTCAGCTTCTTCCGCTTGTGTTTCTATAATTGGGCGTTCGATTTCCGGATCATCGACCAATACGCCTACGCTTTCGAGCTTCATCTGTAAAATCTGACGTTCTTCTTTACGTTCAATCAAAGCATCCCATGCACTTTGATATACTTTTTTAGCATTTTCAATATCATTTTTGGCAACATAGATATCGCCACGAGCTTCATCGGCGGTTGCTTTGAATGCAGGCTCAGTCACTGCTTCTAAAGTTTTTAATGCAGCATCATATTTTTTCTGCGCCAATTGTGCATAAGCCAGACGAAGTTTGACTACCTGAACCAGGCCTTTATCGTCTACTTTCGAGTTTTCAACTTTCTGTAACGCTTTCTCAGCCGCAGCATAATCTTCTTTGTCATAAGCCAGTTTTGCCATCACCAGCTGGGTCTGAATCGCCTGCGCTGAATCAGGGGCTTCCTTGACAATTTTATCTGCAGTTTCAGACAGCTGAGCAAAACCATCGCCTTTCGATGCCTGTGCATCATCCATCAACTGCTGAACTCTGGCAGTGTTCATTTGCGACTCTGCCAGGTTTTTCTTCTGCCAATATTCCCATCCGAAAAAGGCAATCAGCGCAATTAAAATCCCGGTAATCATCGAAGAACCATATTTCTTCGTAAAGGATTTTAAGCTTTCAAATTGTTCATCACCACTCATTGCGCTCATGAGATTACCCTTTTCCTAATGTTTTATCGATTATTTTGAAGAAATTTTAGTACTAAAAAATGCAACGAAGTCCGTAAATGGTACATTCGATTGCTCTGCAGTTGCCAGCTCTTTCACAGTAAATGCCTGAGCTTCCAGTTCACGTTCCCCTAAAATCGCCGCATATAAAGCACCGGCCTGATCGGCCTTTTTCATTTGCGATTTCATTGAACCCTGTGAGCCCACTTTAAGTCGAATCTGACTGCCCGCTGCTTCCAGCTGATCCCGGATCTGTTCTGCAATGACCAAAGCCTTACCTTGAGCAGCCGGTTCAGCCACCAGGAATACTTCACAATCACGTGTCGGGGTATTGTCTTCAACCTGTTCCAGCAGAAGCAATAAACGTTCAATCCCCATGGCAAAACCAACAGCAGGGACAGATAGATCAGGCTTGCCTTTAAGCTGCCCCACCAGACCGTCATAACGGCCACCAGCACATATCGTACCCTGTGAACCCAAATGGGTTGTGGTCCATTCAAAAACAGTTTTGTTGTAATAGTCCAGACCACGTACCAGTTTTTGATTGATCACAAAACTGATGCCTGCATCGGTCAAGTACTGTTGTAGCTGGGTAAAATGCGCCAGCGTTTCTTCACCCATAAAATCATGAAGTTTCGGTGCATTTTCCAAGATGCTTTGTGTTTTAGCATCTTTAGAATCCAGAATACGCAGTGGATTGGTGGTTAAACGACGTTGTGAATCTTCATCCAGATCCGCTTTATGCGACTCCAGAAATTCAACCAGTGCCGCACGATATGCTGCACGCTCATCCGACTCACCGAGTGTATTTAACTCAAGCTGAACCTTGTCTGCCACACCCATACGTTTCCACAGACGCGCCGTCATCAGAATCAGTTCTGCATCCATATCTGGCGTTGCCACACCAAAGGTTTCTACACCAAACTGGTGAAACTGACGGTAACGGCCTTTTTGCGGTTTTTCATAACGAAACATGGGTCCGATATACCAGACGCGAGGCGTCGCACCGCGCAGCAGGTTATGCTCCAGCATGGCACGCACACAACCCGCCGTCCCTTCAGGACGCAGCGTCAACGACTCAGGCGGATTACCCTTGTCGAGGAAGGTATACATTTCTTTTTCAACGATATCGGTTGCATCACCAATCGAACGTTTAAACAGATTGGTCTGTTCTACGATAGGCAAACGGATTTGTTGATAGCCATAGGCATCCATCAAACCGGATAGATGCTGTTCAAGACGTCTCCAAGCTGGGGTTTGCGTTGGGAGAATGTCATTAAAACCTTTGATTGCGACGATTGAACTCATGATCTACTCAGGAAAACTTGTACGAATAATTTCTTTAGATTTAGCTTCTTCAAGCTCGGAAACACGTTGACGAACCATGGTTTCGATTTCATCAACCAATTGATTCGTGTCAATTAAATGGCTCTTTTCACCATTACGGTACACCAGTGAACGTGGACTTGCACCCACTACACCAATATCCGCTTCTTTGGCTTCGCCCGGCCCATTGACCTTACAGCCAATGACAGAAACATCCATTGGGGTACGAATATCTTCTAAACGCTCTTCAAGTTGCTGCATCACTGAAATCACATTAAATTCCTGACGTGAACAGCTTGGGCAGGCAATGAAGTTAATCCCGTTGGAGCGCAAACCCAGCGATTTCAGAATATCAAAACCAATTTTAATTTCTTCTTCAGGCTCGGCAGCTAAGGAAATACGCATAGTATCCCCAATGCCTTCCATCAGCAGGCCGCCCAAAGCGATCGCAGATTTAACCGAACCGGTACGGTAAATACCCGCTTCTGTGACACCCAGATGGAGCGGATTATCAATTTGCTGTGACAGCAAACGATACGCATCCATGGTCAGGAATACATTCGATGCTTTGACTGAAATTTTGAATTCCTGGAAATCCAGACGGTCTAAAATATCGATATGGCGCATCGCAGATTCAAGCAATGCCTGACCTGTCGGCTCGCCATATTTCTTTTGAATATCTTTTTCCAGTGAGCCGGCATTCACCCCGATCCGCATGGAAATGTCGTTATGACGTGCTGCGGCCACGACTTCACGAATTTTCGCTTCAGAACCGATATTGCCCGGGTTAATCCGCAGGCAGTCTGCACCCAAATCGGCAACTGCCAAAGCAATTTTATAATCAAAGTGAATATCGGCGACCAAAGGCACATTGACCTGCTTGCGAATTTCACCAAATGCCGCCGCCGCTTCCATCGTTGGCACAGAAACCCGCATGATGTCTGCACCAGCATCGACGCAGCGCTGGATTTGTGCAACCGTAGCTGCCACATCACAGGTTTCAGTATTGGTCATGGACTGGATACTGATTGGTGCATCACCACCCACATAAACTGAACCCACACGAATTTTACGTGTTGGACGACGTTTAATTGGATTTATGATCATTGTTCTGCTCTACTCTTGATCTGTTAAGGTGATAAACGGAATTCTGCTTTTCCGTTCACAGTGTAGGGTGACAATGAAATATTTTCATTATTCAAACTGAGCGATACAGCCGATGCATCATCCAGACGAATCTGGAATGGCGCTTCGCCATTGAGCTGCAAGCTTGATGCCTGACGGCCAGTTGCCAGAACATTGCCCGCCGAGTCTACAATATGCACAGAGGTCGGACGCTTAAACTCAAGTTTCAACTGGTCGCCCGAAAGCGCGTTACCTGTATCCAGATTCAGAATCTCGACATTAGAAGCGCCCACTCCAGAAACTTCACTGCTATTTTGTGAATTACTGCTTGACCAGTTCTGAATCATGGCAAACAGTGCACCCAAAATCAGTAGCACTACCAGCGTAATAAAAATGCGCTTTAACCACTTACGATTGCGGTCCCGCTTGGAGCCTGGCAATTTCCCCATAATTTTAATAGGAGAATTGTTCAGGGCATGATTCGGCAGCAACCCGGTATCATTGGTATAAATTTCATCAAAACGCTGAATAATGCTTGAAGCATCAACACCCAGAAATTTGGCATAAGTCCGGTAATAACCTTTAATGAAGGTCGCTTCAGGCAAAGACTTATATTCGTCCTGTTCCAGTGCAGTCAGGGTTTTGAGCGGAATATTCAGTTCTTTCGCTACATCTTCCAGATTGCGTTGCTGATTGATACGAATCTGGCGCAAGTACTCGCCCGGACGTTGAATATTTCCTAACGCATTTGGAGCTACGCTCGAATGATTCGATGGTGAATTAGGATTTACTTCCATACGGCCTCAGTACTGTACTGTAATTGCAAATAACGTTGGTATTCCTGGCTTTCAGGAAAGAGTGCACGTAACTGGTTGACCAATACCTGCATACCCAACTGATCACCTCCGGCACGCGCAGTGCGAATGCCAATCCAGAGTGCACGGGCACCCTGATTTTTCTGCCCCACACCACGCACAAACTGTTGATACATTTGTGTCGCCGCCGGGAACTGCTGGTTCAAATAAAATATTTCTGCCAACTCTAACATTGAAATATAAGAATCGCGATTGGCTTGCAGTGCCTGTTTGAATGATTTTTCAGCATTTGCTGTATCACCCAGTTTCAGGTAAATCCGCCCCATATTTTCCAGTGCGCGGAATCGCTGATCATAACCCAACGTGGCACCAGCAATTTGAAACTGCTCGATCGCATCGTTATAGCGTTCAAGCTGATATAAATAGGTACCGTAATTATTTCGCGCCTGCGCATTTTTCGGATCGGCCGAAATCGCGCGCTTGAAATAATGATCTGCTTTTTCGAGATTAAGCTTACTACCTTCCTGTTGCAGTAGCACACCCATCATCATATTTGCTTGAGAATCACGCGGAGTAGTCTCAAGTGCCTGATCCAGCGCACGTTTGGCTGCATCCAGGTCACCTGTTCTCAGATATTCTACCGCCAATTGGGTACGGACTTTGGTGGCCTTTTCAGGGTCTTTCTGACCCAGATCTGGCGTCTGACACGCGACTAAAACCAAAGACACACATACTGTTGAAATCAAAGCAAACTTTGATGTTAGATTTCTCAACTGGCGACCTCTTATTATCCTTGTGAGCGCATGATCTCATTCGATTGCGCAATTTTCTTTTTCCACTGTTCCGCACGACGGGTACGGTCAGCAACTTGTCCGACTAACTGTCCGCACGCGGCATCAATGTCATCACCGCGTGTCTGACGAATCGTACACACAAAACCGGCATCAGACAAAGTTTTTTGGAAAGAAATAATCCGGTTGCGGCTTGAGCGGCCATATGGCGCATGCGGGAACGGATTAAAAGGAATCAAATTAATCTTGCTTGGCAAATTCTTCAACAGCTTAATCATTTGCTGCGCATGTTCAGGATGGTCATTCACGCCATCTAACATCACATATTCAATCGTTACATGTTTACGTGAACTTTCATTCCCATCTTTGGCAATATAACGCTGACATGCAGCAATCAGCTGCTCAAGCGGATATTTTTTATTGATCGGCACCAGCTCGTTACGCAGTTCATCATTTGGCGCATGCAATGAAATAGCCAGCGCCACGTCAATATCTTTGACCATCTGATCGATTTTCGGCACCACACCAGAAGTCGATAAAGTCACACGACGTTTTGACATGCCGTATGCAAAGTCATCCAGCATAATGCGCATTGAATTCAATACTGCATCGTAGTTGAGCAATGGCTCGCCCATGCCCATCATCACCACGTTTGTGACTGAACGTTCACGCTCAAGTACAGGCACATCTTCCATATACGAATAATTCGCCATCCAGAGCTGACCGATAATTTCCGCCTGGGTCAAATCGCGCTGAAAACCCTGTTTACCGGTCGAACAGAATGAACAGTCCAGTGCACAGCCCACTTGTGAAGAAATACACAAAGTGCGACGTAAACCACTGCGATGTTCAGCAGGAATCAGTACCGTTTCAACAAGAGAACCTTCACCATCGCCAACACGGAATACCCATTTACGGGTTCCATCTTTGGAATAGTTTTTATGCACCACTTCCGGTGCTTTAATTTCACAAATCTTTTCCAGTTTTTCACGTAGTTTGCCGGAAATATTGGTCATTTCAGCAAAATCGGTCACGAAGAACTGGTGAATCCATTTCATGACTTGCCCGGCACGAAACTTCTTCTCACCCATATCCTCAAAGAATTTCTCCATTTGCGGACGAGACATGCCGAGTAGGTTCACTTTTTCTACAGCATTTTGCTGTGCCGGAGTGGACGGAGATGGTTGCTGTGCAGCTGAAACTGCAGATACAGCGACGACTTCAGTACTCATGTGTATTACCTAAACCATGCCTAAAGATGAAAGGAGAAGCTCAATATGTGAGCAAAGAATTATTCAGAGAATAAAAAAACCAGATAAGTATAATAACACTTATCTGGCTTGAATACTGCGAATTAACGAGTACGTGGAGCAATCTCAGTTTGCGCGAAGAAGTAGTTAATTTCGCGGTCAGCAGATGCTACAGAGTCAGAACCGTGAGCAGCATTTTCGTCGATGCTTACAGCGAAATCTGCACGGATTGTACCAGGAGCAGCTTCTTTAGGATTTGTCGCGCCAAGGATGTCACGGTGAGCAAGAACAGCATTTTCGCCTTCAAGAACTGAAACAACAACTGGACCAGAAGTCATGAATGCAACTAGGTCAGCAAAGAAACCACGTTCTTTATGCTCAGCGTAGAAGCCTTCAGCTTCAGCTTGAGTCAAATGTTTCATTTTAGTTGCAACAATTTGAAGACCAGCTTTTTCAAAACGAGCAAAGATGTCGCCGATGTGGTTTTTAGCAACTGCGTCTGGTTTAACGATAGATAAAGTACGTTCGATAGCCATGATGGCTCCTTAAGTCAATTGTTGACATGAAATTTTGGCGCATTATACCGAGATAATGCGCATTTTTCTGCTTTTCATCTGTAAAAAAATGCTTTTTTAAGATGAGGGCTTAGCGTGCCTCGTCAATCCATGCCATTTGAATAGCTTCCAGCAGACCTTCAGTCGACTTGGTCGGATCATCTTCAAATTCAGGCAAGGCACATACCCAGGCATGTAAATCGGTAAAACGAACCCACTGCGGGTCCACATCAGGATGCGCTTCGTAGAGTTCAATCGCGATATCGAGAGTATCTGTCCAACGTAAACCCATCTCTATTTCTCACCATAATTGCTTTGATGCTGTACTTTAACAAATCTGTGAAAATCTGCGAGCCTTTGTCCCGGCTTTCATTTATTTTTACAACACAATATTTAAATAAGGTGCAGTCAGCACAATGGCAATTGCCATCATACCACCCAGAATAGCCCCAACCACCACATCACTTGGATAGTGCAAGCCCAATACCATTCTGGACACTGCGACTAGAACTGTAAAAGGCAACATCAGCATCAGCAATAAAGGGGCGACATAGCCTAAAACAGTGGTTGCCATGACAGCATGCAAGGTATGCCCGGAGGGAAAACTAAAATGATCCAGGGGATGTTCACCCAGACGGATGACTTGATGCACCTGATAAGGACGTGGTCTCACCGTTTTAATTTTTAGCATCTTGTAAATGATAGTCGCTACGGTGCTTCCCAAAATCAAATAAACAATCTGTAAGGTATAGATCAGGCCTTGCATGATCCAAACCAGTAACAGCATGAAATACCAAAATGCGCCATTCCCTAAGCGACTAATGATTTTAAAAAAAGTAGCAATTCGTGCTGAATGCGAAAAATGATTCAGATAGACACAGCCTTTTAAATCAATTTCCAAAAACTTAATTTTTACATTCTGGAGTTTCACACTGTTGCTCCTTTCTTGTTTTATATATTGTATTCCTGATGCTGTACCAGTGAAGACAATGCTTGTTCAAACTGCCGGACAGGATACTGCCAGCCGACCGTTTCTGCCTTTTTACGTGCTTGTACGCCCATCTGTCGCAATCTGTACAGATCAGGCAATCCAAGCAACTGCTGGATAAAATCCTGCTGGTTGCCAAGCCTGCTTAACCATCCTGTTTGACCATGCCGCACATGTAAATTTGCACAGGCATAATCATAAGCAATCACCGGCAAGCCACTGGCCATCGCTTCCAGCACCACATTTCCAAAGGTCTCTACCTGACTGGCAAAACAGAACACATCGGCACTGGCATAAACTTCAGACAGATTTTTCCCGGTTAAGCTGCCAGTAAAAAGAATGCTACCATCCTGATTCCGCTGTTGCAGTCGGGTCCGGTCTGGCCCATCTCCCACAATCACCAAACGTATATCTTGCTGGCAAAGCTGACGCAGAACAAAGTAGGTTTTGATCAGCACGTCAATTTCCTTTTCAGGCGAGAGCCGCCCAACATACAGCATCACACGGGTATCGCCTGAGACTCCCCAAGCATAGCGCAAATCCGATGAGCGCCACTTTGGTGAAAATGTATCTGGATCAACACCTCTGCCTACGATTGCCACTGGACAGGATATGTCAAACTGCTTTAAGGCTTGAGCAGTATCCCGACTTGGGACACAGGTTAAGTCAGTATTGTTATGAAACCACTTTAAATAGCCCTGAATGGGTTTAAGCAAAAAAACCAGATCAAAAAACCGGCTGAACTCCTGAAATGACGAATGAAATCCACTAGATACTTGAATTTTATGAAATTTTGCAAGCTGCTGAGCCGCTAATCCTAAAGGTCCCTCAGTCACAATATGAATAATATCCGGTGCAAAAGCTTCAACAGCTTGATGAATTTTCAGGAATTGTAGTCTGCCAAACTGCAAATTGCTGTACTTGGGAATGCAATGTGCCTTAACCAAACATTCGTTATATGGTTTGAATTCGGTACAGACGTGATGTTGTTCAGGACGAATTAATAAAATCTTATGTCCCTGCTTTTGCAATCCTTTGCAAAGTTGTAATAACGCATGGGCAACACCATTGATTTCAGGAGGCCAGGTTTCAGTAACAATGGCAATTTTCAAACGGGAACGGGTCAGATCATCTAAGACCATTTTGTCATGAGTAGCCTGTTTACGTTGTTGTTTTAAATCAAACCGGATTTTTGCATAACAGGCTGTTGCTTTAATAATTCTGAGATGGACATGGGCTGCATCTCGCACCTATTTTATTTGTATATTTGATCCACTATAAGCAAAAGATATGACCAACTCATGAATCATAAAAAGAAAAGAAAAAGAGGATTATTTTTAAAATTATTAAGCGGATCAATAAATAAATCTCTATCAACTTCATCTCACTCGCCATAGGGACGCATTTTTATATAAATCTGTATTTCAACCTGATGCCCACCTCAAATGAAGTGCACCAGTTATGATTTTATTTCAAGAGCAACAGCCTGTGAAAATTAGAAGGAAATATCTATCGAAACCCGATCGCTGTATCTGCCTGCGGGAACTCCATTTAAAGGATTATCCTCAAGCTGAACTGAAACAATGTATTTTTGTCGCTGGGCTGCCCCTTGATTGAGCCTCACCCCCCACAAATTACTGTTGGCACCACTCAAATTTAATTTGGTACGTAATTTATAAGGGCCATTGGAAACATAGCTCACACCACTTGAACTGACCAGATTCTGACTATTAAACAGGATCGAATAGCCAGTATCGCATGAAATATTAAATGAAGTGGCGGACTGACTACGCTGGTAACTCGCCAGACGCAATTCCGGATTCGTAAATCCATCAATTGAGCAATGTTGGGCATTCGCAATCCCCCCCATGCTCACTAGAATAAATAAAAAAAGTTTTTTCATTTTTACACCTATCTGCATATGGTTTCCAAAATTTGATTTTCTGAATTTTGAAATTGATTTTGAGGAACAATCAATTGAGCCTGGCATTGCTGGCCACCTTGTGTTTTTATTTTAAGCCGGTATTGGCCGGGTTGAATCAGATATAAATAGACAATCCCCTGACTGTCCACAAAAGATGGATCACCGCTTAAGCCCTCAACCACCACTTCTGAACCTGCTATTAAATTATTTTGTTTAAAGTCTTTTATTCTTAATGGGATCCGCTTGGTTTTATGAATAGGGAAATCTAATTTATATCCGCGTTGATCCAGACCAATTATTTTCTTGGAAGAATGTGTAAAAGTTTCTTCCATCGACAATTGGTTATGGTCAAAAGAAATATCATAATTAATATAAGGGATAATATTATGTATAAACATATAACCGTTATTATTGGTACTTCCTACCAAAGTGGCAGAGCGATAGATATCTAACTCTGGATGCTGATCTACATTGACCAATGCAAAGGCATTATCTGCATATTTGGTAAATGCTACCTTATTCCCCAGCCAAACTAAGGCCCCGTCAAACACGGCCTGTGAATTGCGCTGGTCTTCAAACTCATCATGTGACAGCTGCAAATTCCCGATGCTGGTTTTCCATAAACCATAGGCATTATAATTAACTTCATTATCGCGCTGATTTACTCCGAGAATATAATCAAAACCATTTTGGGTCATGGTTCTTCTACTATAACTTAAGCCAGTTTCATTATTATCAGTATCATGATCTAGATAGATTTGACCTTTCCCCTCCCAATCATAAGAAAAAGCAATGTTAAACCCTCCATCATCACCATCTCCAAAATCTTTGAAAAAACCAAAACTTGTATATAAATTATCTGTTAGTTTTTTTGATGCTCTAATATCAAAAATTTTACGATCATCTTCGAAAAAATCTTCAGTAGCGTAACTTGACTGCTGAATATAACTGAGATTTAAACTGTCAATAATTTTTAAATTAGAAAAATTAAAATAGATAATATCTGAAGTTTTAAGATTAGAACTGTAATCATCCTCACTTAAGTATTCATATTTTTTAGTAAAATACCGGCTATTAATCCCTAATGACCAGTTTTCAAAATCCCGTGTTATGGCAACAGATCCTGCATAGCCCCGCTGGTTTTCCTTATCATCTTTACTTACTGAAAATGCCGTATCCAGCAAAAAATACTTACTCACCCCTTGGGTCCATAACAAGTCAAAGTTACTTACTTTCTCACTATATAAAAGATCTCCACCCAAGGTAGTTGAAAAGTTAAGTCCTCTACGGAAAAACAGTTTAGTAAAAAACTCGCGATAATCATCATCAACATAATCATAATTATATCTTAGCTTTCCCAAAGAAATATTATATTCATTGAGTCTAGGCTTTAATAAACGGTTATTAATATATACAGGGAAGCTTCTAACTGTTTTATTCCCTAAAATATCTTCCACCACAATTTGCGCATCACCTGCCTGATTTACAATTGAGCCTGCAGGCAGATTATAATTACCTGGTACAACTGAATCTTTATATAAATTTATGCCATTAATATATAAATCTACAGTTGAAGGCAGGCTGGCACTGCCATTCAAAGCAGGGATATTCCAATAAACAAAATCTGGACGATCAGTATAAATGGTCCCAAGACTTAAACCCCCAAAACGAAAAGAACTATTTAAAGTGTTATAAGGACTGGTAGTATCCCCTAGTGTTAATCTTAAAAACCTATCAGGAAATTCAAAGTCCAAACTACTTCTTACTCTTAAGAATTTCTTTTCTTGGCCTTCAGGTTCATTCCGATATAAAAAGGCATTTTTAAATAACCAGTAATCTTTAAATACTCCAACTTCTGAAAATGTATTAAATTCCTGATCACGACTATCTCTACTGTAGAATAAATTATAGTTAATGAATCCCCCAAAATCCGCCTTTGCAGGCTGCAATACTTCTAGATCATAAGCCTGATCTTCAAAATAGCTGACTGGAAAATTAATTTTAATTGCCTGAAGGCTATAGTCATCCTCGACTGTAATTCCTGTTTGAGTGATTAAACAGAAATCTTTTTTCTTTAAATGGCGTTGAAAATTTTCTACTTTAATTCCTAAACTATGCAAGGATTCACATTCAATAAATTTTTTCCTGTCCTCCGTGAAAGTAATTGCTTCAGTTTTATAATCCAGGCCATTTATCCATATATTTACGATTAACATCTCCGGATCTTTTGTCTGGCCTTGTACCGGACTAGTATTTGCTTTTACAGGCGTCACCCCAATACCACAGACTATCATCATAAGAATTTTAGTGGCTCTCATAGCACTTCCTTTGACTATTTTTATTCTTTTGCCAATCCGTTCTAAGCACTGATAGGGTATTCTAAATATTCCCCATATTCTTCTACTTTTATTTTCAACTTCAGATTTCCAGTAGTTTTTATTTCCCCAATTTCAAATTTAATTTCATTTCCACTCAAAACATATTGGGTAAAATCTTTTTTTAATACTTCATTATTCAGATTATCTAATACTATAACCTCTACAATTTTTGCATGTGATTTGGCTTTATTTCCCACTTTCAAATAAGCTAAACCATTTACCTTTTCCAGATTTACATTAAGTTGTGGTGCTGAGTGTTTTTCTGTAAAAAGCGGCAAGGAAAAATTAAATAAAAAGTTGATCGATGAAGTGTCTTCTACAGGTGTAACTTCTTTAAAAATAACTCTCCATGCTTGCTGCTTTTCAGTACCTGTAAGTGGCTGACTAAATCCGATCCGGACTATCTGCTTACTTTCCGGTTTTAACTCAAAGGTTCTTGGATTAAATAATAATGTTTTATCTTCGACGAGAACATCATCCCCCCTTTCATTCTGTTGCCATTTAAATGCTGAAATTTCATATATTTTTGAATATTTTAACCCTGTACTCTCAATATTAACCGTTGTACTTCTCTGTTTTTTAGAATTTTCAATATATAACTGGATTGGACTAAACTTTATTCCTGCAGAGAGAGTAGCACTACATAACAATAATAATAAAAATCCAATTATTTTTTTATGCATTTTTTACTCCAAAAACTTATTATAGTTATTATTCAATAAAAAAATTATTAAAATAGGAGATGATTCACACACCTCCTATCCGTTCAATACTTATTAAGAGTAAGTTTCTTATTATTAGAATCGAACTTCGACATTATATGTGCCACGATAAGTACCAGCATCAGCTGCTGCAATCGCACTACCAGCCACTGTAGCTGCTACATCCCAACGATGAGCTTGCCCCTTAGTACTTGATTGAGCTCCAGAATAAGCCCGTCCACCACGTGTAGTTGTCACAGATACAGGTACAGAGTTCTGGCCACTGCGCAAATTATTTGGTGCATTAATATTTAATCGATAAGGAGCATTTGTGCTTACATTAAAGAAACCTGCATCGCTCCAGTTACCTCCCGTTGTTTGCGCAAGCGTCAATTGTGGTGTTTCCACATCCAAATCACAATGTCTTGGAACTTCCAGGACAATGTCAATTTTTCCGTCACACTTATCTCCACATCCATGTTTGCCTGGCTTATGTGGTGTTTGGGAACCTGGTTTTCCTGCAGTCTGATTTGCATAAACTGCTGTTGAACCTAAACCAAAGCTCAATACTACGGTGGCTAATACTGCTTGAGTTATTTTATTCATAAGTATGCTCCATTCCTTTTTGGAAGAATATATTTATTAAGTTTTACGCTTACATTTTGGACTCTTGTTATTATGAGTAATGTTACTGTAGGCGTGCAGCCATCTTATTATTATTCATTAAAAAACATATAGAAGCTCTATTATTCACACTACATTTGCTTATACTATATTTTTTAAATTTTTATTAAAAATTCTTTTTTTACAAGGATATATATAAAACAGCTATAATCCTGTTAAACTTATGTTTATATATTATATATAAGAATGATTTTCTCAGAATCTTATTTAAAAAATATAAGATATTGATATTTATATTATTTTAAATAAAAATATCTGACTATATTAATCTCATTTTTAAATTTTACAAAGTCTTACAATTTACAATTAAATCCAATATAAATTTTTATTACAGAGATATTTTTTAATTAGTTTTCAAATAAAATCTAGTTTTAAAATATTGGCTTCTTGCTCTCCTAGTAATTCTAACCAAGTAATATTAAATCTCAAATGATTTTTTAATTAAAAAGTCAAATACGCGATTTTATTTCATCATCCTCAGTTTAATCATTATTCACTTGAATTAATCAAGATAATAGCTACTTCTCAATTAATTTATTACAACCTTATTTAAAAATTTTATTATTTTAATTCATCTTGCTTTCGCTTACTTAATATGAAATAAAAAAAGGCTTCTCTTTCACTATCAAAAAGCATTGCTTTGCATGAAGCAAAAGACACGCAATGTTAGGTTTTAAAAAAACCCACTCTAAAAGAGTGGGTTTTTCGCATTCAAAATCAATTGATACGAGAAATTAGTTTTTCTCTTTATCAACGATTTTGTTTGCTTGGATCCAAGGTACGAAAAAAGAGGAAAGCGCTGCTTTCCTCTTTTTAAGGCACGAAACCTTAGTTCTTTTCTTTATCTACAATCTTGTTCGCTTGGATCCAAGGCATCATCGCACGTAACTTGTTACCAGTTACTTCAATACCGTGAGCCGCGTTTTGACGACGACGAGCAGTCATAGAAGGATAGTTTAAAGCACCTTCGTTAATGAACATCTTCGCGTATTCGCCAGATTGAATACGTTTAAGCGCATTACGCATCGCTTCACGAGATTGTTCGTTGATTACTTCAGTACCCGTTACATATTCGCCATATTCAGCGTTGTTAGATACTGAGTAGTTCATGTCCGCGATACCGCCTTCGAACATTAAGTCAACGATCAATTTAAGTTCGTGTAGACATTCGAAGTATGCCATTTCAGGCGCATAACCAGCTTCAACAAGAGTTTCGAAGCCCATTTTAACCAATTCAACTGCACCACCACAAAGAACTGCTTGCTCACCGAATAGGTCAGTTTCAGTTTCTTCACGGAATGAAGTTTCGATAATACCTGTACGGCCGCCACCTACGCCTGAAGCATAAGAAAGTGCAACATTACGAGCGTTACCAGAAGCATCTTGGTGAATTGCGATAAGGTCAGGAACACCTGAACCACGTTGGTATTCAGAACGCACTGTATGACCAGGTGCTTTAGGTGCAACCATGATTACGTCTAAGTCAGCACGTGGAACAACTTGGTTGTAAAGAACAGAGAAGCCGTGAGCAAATGCTAAAGTAGCACCTTCTTTAATGTTCGGCTCAATTACATCACGATAAAGTTGAGACTGGAATTCGTCTGGAGTCAAGATCATCACTACGTCAGCTTGCGCAACAGCAGCAGGAACTTCAGCAACTTTAAGACCAGCATTTTCAGCTTTTTTCCAAGAAGTAGAACCAGCACGTAAACCAACAGTTACGTCAACACCAGAATCTTTGAGGTTAAGCGCATGCGCGTGGCCTTGTGAACCGTAACCAATAATCGCTACTTTCTTAGATTGGATAATAGATAAGTCACAGTCTTTATCGTAAAAAATTTGCATTGCTGTCTCCGCTTGAATGCTTGTTTATCTGTTAAATCAGGCAATGCCCCTTAAATTCACATTGCCTGACCCCTCTTCTTGTACAGATGAGGAAATATTTAAAAATTTAGATTGTTAGAACTTTTTCGCCACGTGCGATCCCGGATACACCAGAACGTACCACTTCTAGAATCGTGTGTTCTGCAAGTGCATCAATAAACGCATCCACTTTCTCAGTAGTCCCTGCGATTTGAACGGTATAGGTCGTTGGTGTTACATCAACGATCTGACCACGAAAAATATCCGCCGTACGTTTGATTTCGTCACGAGAAGAACCCAATGCTTTCACTTTGATCAACATCAATTCACGCTCAATGTGTGCACCTTCAGACAGGTCCACCACTTTAACCACCTCAACCAGCTTGTTAAGCTGTTTGGTGATCTGCTCAATCTTGTGATCATCGCCATAGGTGGTCAATGTCAAACGTGAAAGTGTTGGATCTTCAGTCGGGGCAACATTCAATGTTTCGATGTTATAGCCACGCTGTGAGAACAAGCCGACAAGGCGGGAAAGCGCGCCTGATTCGTTTTCTACGAGTACAGAGATAATATGTCTCATTTCGTGCGCTCCCCTTTAGCCAACCACATATCCTGCATCGATTGACCTGCAACCAGCATCGGATATACGTGTTCGGTACGGTCAACCATTACGTTAATAAATACGCATTTGTCATTGATTGCCATCGCTTCTTCGAGCTTGGATTCAAGCTCGTCTGCATGGTTAATCTGAATGCCGACATGGCCATAAGCTTCCATCAGCTTTGCAAAGTCAGGCAATGAATCTACATAAGAACTTGAATGACGTCCCTCATAGTTCATATCTTGCCACTGCTTCACCATCCCTAAAGACTGGTTATTCAGGCACAGGATTTTGACGTTCAGGCCATATTGCTTACAGGTCGAAAGTTCCTGGATACACATCTGAATCGATGCTTCACCAGTAATACACACCACCTGCTGTTCCGGGAAGGCAAGCTTCGCCGCCATCGCATATGGCAGACCTACACCCATCGTACCTA
Source organism: Acinetobacter sp. 197 (assembly GCF_048148385.1). Lineage (NCBI taxonomy): Bacteria > Pseudomonadati > Pseudomonadota > Gammaproteobacteria > Moraxellales > Moraxellaceae > Acinetobacter > Acinetobacter sp. 197. Next base: position 145,744 of record NZ_JAYWZK010000003.1, on the reverse strand, counting down.
GACCACCTGAGTTGATCCATTGGCGTGGACGCTTGTACTTGTAATACATCGCACCAAACATCTGATGCTGACCCACGTCAGAAGTGATGATCGCTTCGCCATTGGTTACCTTGTCCAATGCCTGAACCACTTGCTGTGGCTTCATTACGCCATTAGTACCCGCTTCAAAACGACCACCATGAACCTTGCGCCATTCATTGATCTGTTTCCACCATGCCGCAATCGCTTCAGGATTTGGCTTGGATACATTCATCTGCTTCAACTGGTTCAGCATTTCATTCAATACCGGCTCTACAGCGCCCACGATTGGGATATGCGCCATAATGGTTTTTGAAATCGTTGCCGGATCAATATCAATATGAATGACTTTGGCATTTGGACAGAATTTTGCAGGGTTATTGGTTACACGGTCATCGAAACGCGCACCTACACACAGAATCACATCTGCATTGTGCATGGTCATGTTGGCTTCATAAGTGCCGTGCATCCCCAACATACCGATGAACTGTTCATCATTACCCGGGAATGCGCCAAGACCCATCAAAGTATTGGTTACTGGATAGCCCAATAAATGCGCTAGCTCTGTCAATTGTTCTGAAGCATTGCCCTGAACCACACCACCGCCAGAGTAAATCACGGGGCGTTTAGCGTTGATCAATTCTTCAATCGCTTTACGAATTTGGCCCGAATGACCACGGAACGGTGGTTGATACGAACGCATCTTCACTTTTTCCGGGTATTCGTAAGCAAATTTTTCTGCAGGATTGGTCGCATCCTTTGGAATATCGATCACCACCGGGCCTGGACGGCCTGAGGACGCGATATAAAAGGCTTTCTTGATAATCGCAGGAATTTCACTGGCATGACGCACCTGGAAGCTATGCTTCACGATCGGACGGGAAATCCCGACCATATCGGTTTCCTGGAATGCATCTTCACCAATCAGATGACTCGCAACCTGGCCAGACAAAATCACCATCGGGATTGAGTCCATATAGGCTGTTGCAATTGGGGTTACCGTATTGGTTGCGCCCGGACCTGAAGTCACCAGCACCACACCGGTTTTACCTGTCACGCGCGAGTAGGCATCTGCCATGTGGCCGGCAGCCTGTTCGTGACGTACGAGGTAATGATTGATTTTGTCTTGTTGAAATAGCGCGTCGTAAATATGTAGTACTGCGCCGCCTGGGTATCCAAAAACATGTTCAACGCCTTCATCCGCTAATGCGCGAACGAGCATTTCACCACCAGATAGAAGTTCCAACGTGATTCACCCTAATATTATTCACTGCACAAATGGGAGGCATTTGCAGTGTTTCATTTGTTAACTGTCTGCACTGTTATAGCACACAAATTTCATAGTTTTCATAGCAATAGGAAAAAAATCTGATCTCTTCGCTGTTCGAGCAATACGAGACCTAAAACATGTTGGGATAAACATATTTTGCTTAGCTTTGTTCAATTTCTCGGCTAGAGAAATCGCCCACTGCATGAAATGACTCTTAGTCGAAGGGTGATCGATCTAAGGCATATAAAACTATTGCAGCATTCTTGTGTTTTCAGGCTTTAAAGTCAAGTTTAAAAAACAGGCAATCTGTGCTTATAGCCTTCAAATTTGCTGTTTTTAACAGCAACCACTGCTTGTAGTCATTCCCCTAGCTCCCTACAACCTTAATTAATTCAATATAATTCATATACTTAACTGTTTATTTTTATAAATTTTTAATATGTCTTATATAAAAAAAATGAATGAATTTTTATTAAATCAAAGCAAATGGTTTATCAATAAATTTTGTATACGAAAATTTATCTCTCGGTATTTAAATTCAAGAGGATATTTATGCCATCAATTAACAGTGATCAAACAGCTAAAAAACCATCACTTCTATTGAAAACATTATTACAATGATTGCAGCAATTTACGCCTAGAAAGACGGGGCCCAAGAACAATGAAAATATCTTTTTTAACTGCCTTCAGTCTGAGTTGTGCAGTTTCTTTGAGCATTTGTAGCAGTAGCGCTTCCGCGATCGAGTATCATAAATGGGTCGATGCAAAAGGTGTCACGCATTATACCAAAACCCCACCACCCAAATCCGCAAGGAAAGCCACCACAGTAGACACCTATGGCTGGAAAAATTCAGCTCCAACACCGCCTAGAACTGCTGAATCTGTAGAACAAACCGAGAATATCACTCAGGAACAGCTGCAACAATCACCTCAAGTTCCAGCGAATCAAGACCAGCAGCAACGCGAAGCCAATGAAGCATTGCAACAATCTAAAAATCGTGCAGTCGCTTTATAAGGCATCCCTCTATACAACAGTCATTTTTTCTTCGGGAAATGCGGGTGCAAAATTCACTTTTAGGTGCATTTTGCGCTATGCTGTGCCTCATAATTTTTTAACCGTTCTCTTGTATTACGTATATGACTACTCACATTGACTCAGAATATCAAGCCAGTGCGATTGAGCCTCAAGTCCAGCAGGACTGGGAATCTCGCAAAGCCTTTAAAGTTGCCGACACTGTAGAAGGTCCACGTCGTTATATCCTCTCGATGTTCCCTTACCCAAGTGGCAAACTGCATATGGGTCATGTGCGTAACTATACGATTGGTGACGTGATCAGCCGTTTCCATCGTTTAAAAGGTGAAACTGTGCTTCAACCAATGGGTTGGGATGCTTTTGGCCTACCTGCGGAAAACGCAGCAATTGCGCATCAGGTTGCTCCTGCAAAATGGACCTTTGAAAACATTGATTACATGCGTAATCAGTTGAAAAAGTTAGGTCTTGCGGTGGACTGGGATCGCGAATTCGCAACCTGCACACCAGAATACTACCGCTGGGAACAATGGTTATTCGTTCAGCTTTATAAAAAAGGTCTGATCTACCGTAAGTTGTCTACTGTGAACTGGGATCCAGTGGATCAAACTGTTCTTGCCAACGAACAAGTTGAAAATGGTCGCGGCTGGCGTTCAGGTGCGTTGGTTGAAAAACGTGATATTCCAATGTATTACTTCCGCATTACTGATTATGCGCAAGAATTACTTGATGATTTAGATACGCTCAAAGACGGCTGGCCCCAACAAGTTCTGACCATGCAACGTAACTGGATTGGTCGCTCACAGGGTATGGAAATCACCTTCCCTTCAGCAAATCCAGAAATCTATGCAGATGGTTTAACCGTCTTTACAACACGTGCCGATACATTAATGGGTGTGACCTATGTTGCAGTTGCAGCCGAACACCCAATGGCGCTTAAAGCGGCGGAAAACAATCCTGAACTTGCTGCATTTATTGAAGAATGCCGTATGGGTTCAGTGGCAGAAGCGGATCTTGCAACTGCCGAGAAGAAAGGCATGGCAACAGGTCTTTCTGTAAAACACCCTGTGACTGGTGAAGAAGTTCCTGTTTGGATCGCGAACTATGTATTGATGTCTTACGGTTCAGGTGCGGTGATGGCAGTGCCTTCACATGATGAACGTGACTTCGAATTTGCCAATAAATATGGCCTGACCATCAAACAGGTGATTGATGCCAAAGGCGCAGACGATGCCGAATTCTCTGCGACAGAGTGGCAAGAATGGTATGGTTCTAAAGACGGCAAACTGGTTAATTCAGGCGAATTTGACGGTTTAGATTTCCAAGGCGCATTTGATGCTTTCCTTGCAAAACTAAAACCTCAAGCACTTGCCAATGTAAAAGTTCAATTCCGTCTACGTGACTGGGGGGTATCTCGTCAGCGTTATTGGGGTTGTCCAATTCCAATGATTAACTGCAATACTTGTGGTCAAGTACCAGTGCCTGAAGATCAACTTCCTGTTGTCCTTCCGACTGATGTTGTGCCAGATGGTTCAGGTAACCCACTGAACAAAATGCCTGAATTCTATGAAACCACTTGCCCATGCTGTGGTGGCGATGCCCGTCGTGAAACAGATACGCTGGATACCTTCGTAGAATCTTCTTGGTACTACGCACGTTATGCTTCTCCAGACTTTACTGGCGGTATGGTGAAACCTGAAGCGGGTCAAACCTGGCTTCCAGTCAACCAATACATCGGTGGTGTTGAACACGCGATTCTGCATTTACTTTATGCACGCTTCTTCCACAAATTGATGCGTGATGAAGGTGTGGTACAAGGCAATGAACCGTTCACCAACTTGTTAACCCAAGGTATGGTGCTGGCTGATACGTATTACCGCGAAGCGGAATCAGGTAAGAAAACATGGTTTAACCCTGCCGATATCGAACTTGAACGTGACGAAAAAGGTCGTATCACTTCTGCGAAATACAAAGAAGATGGTCAAGACGTTGTCGTTGGCGGTCAAGAAAAAATGTCGAAGTCGAAAAACAACGGTATCGACCCACAATCGATTATTGATCAATACGGCGCAGATACTGCACGTGTGTTCATGATGTTCGCAGCTCCACCAGATCAGTCACTTGAATGGTCTGATGCAGGTGTTGAAGGTGCTAACCGCTTCTTGAAACGTGTATGGCGTTTGGCGACTGGCTTCCTTGAAAAAGGCAACAACGCATCAACTATCGACAAAGCTGCGCTTTCAACTGCTGCGCAAGACTTGCGTCGTAAAACACACGAAACTATCCAAAAAGTGGGTGATGACATCGAACGTCGTCATGCATTTAACACTGCCATTGCAGCGATGATGGAACTTCTAAACGCGAACAACAAGTTTGAAGCGAAAGATGACAATGATGTAGCGGTTGCACGTGAGTCTATTACAACGCTTCTTACATTGCTTGCGCCATTTGCACCGCACTTAAGTCAAACATTATTGGCTCAGTTTGGCATCGAATTGGAAAAAGTATTGTTCCCATCTGTGGATGAGTCTGCATTAACACGTAATACGCAAACTATCGTAGTTCAGGTGAACGGTAAGCTTCGTGGCAAACTAGAAGTGTCTGTTGATGCATCTAAAGATGACATCCTAGCTCAAGCAAAAGCATTACCTGAAGTTCAACAATTCTTGACCGGTCCAACCAAGAAAGAAATTGTTGTACCGAATAAGTTGGTGAACTTGGTGGTTTAAAAATCTCCCCTAGCCCCTCTTTAAAAAAGAGGGGGAAAGCCTCCCTTTTTAAAGGGAGGTTTGGAGGGATTTAATCTTTACCTAGAAAAAGGTAGGGATTAAAAAACAATTCCCAAACAAAGCCCGTTGCCAGTCAACGGGCTTTGACTTTACAATCCAGATCAGAATTTCAAATATTCCCCTTTGGGAAGCATAGAGGGCAACACATGCATTTGGGCAAACGTTTAGCAGCAATTGTTTTAACTTGTGGTCTGAGTGCAGGCTTGACCGGCTGTGGCTTCCATCTGAAAGGAACCAATCCGAGCTCCGCACCTGTTGCTTACTCTGTTATGAGCCTGTCTTTACCACCCGACACTGACGAACTGCAAGAAAAACTGGCGGTTTACCTGGGTGCAGCAGGCATACAACTGAGTAATGCACCGAATGCATATGTGTTGCGTGTCTTGGATTATGCTCCTCGCCGTCTGGAACTGAATGGTAAACTGGTCGAAACCTTGTTGCGCTTAAATGTGACGTTTCAGATTGAAGATGCACAAGGCAATCCGATCACTGAACCACGAACTGTAGTAGCCACCCGTTCTTATCAATACGACATTGAAACAGTAAACACTGATGACCAGGAACAAAAGTTTCTGGATCATGTGATTATTGATGATGTGGCTCAGCAGATCGCACGTCAGATCTCATCAAACCGCTTACCATTAGTCAAACAAAATACCCCACCACAACCTGCTCAATAAGACTGCCATATGAAACTTGATTATCTGCAAGCCCTCAAACGTGTCGACGCAGCTCGCGGTGCCTGGGTATTGCATGGTCAAGAGCCTCTATTAGAACAGAATTTAATTGATGCCTTCCGTTCCACCTGGCAAAAGCAGGATATTGAACGTCAGCGCTATGACATTAGTTCGGTCGCTGACTGGAAAACTGTTTTTAATGCCTTAAACAGCCTGTCGCTATTTTCAACACAATTGGCAATTGAAGTACATGGCAATATCAAGCCGGATGCCAGCGGGCTAAAACTGCTGAAAAGCTATCTACAGCAAGACAGCGATAACCTGCTTTTGGTGGTCATGCCGAAGCAGGATGCCAACAGTCTGAAATCCAGCTTTTTTCAGGTGATGGATGCCAATGGGGTGAATGTCTCACTGGTGGCAAATTATCCCAAAGACCGTCAGCAAATTCTCAGTATTGAAGCAGAAAAGCTTGGCATTAAACTGGCGAATGATGCCTGGCAATGGCTGGAACAGCATCATGAGCATAATTTACTGGCAGCCAAAAACAGTCTGATGCGCGTGGCTGATACTTTTGCTGAAGTAGAGATAATCCAGATTGAACATCTGTATGCCTGCTTGCAGGACCAATCCCGTTACAGTACCTATGACCTGAGTGATGCCCTGCTAAATGGCAACCTGTTGCAATCTATCAAAATCTTTCAATATCTGATTGCTTCAGGTGAACCGATGAGCCTGATTTTGTGGAGCATCAGCAAAGAAATGCGTCTGTTGATGCAATTGTTTGAACAACCTCAAAATGCGTTACAAATCGGCATCTGGAAGACCAAAGTGAGCTTGTATCAACAGGCCTTGCGTCGTTTGAGTCCGCAACGCTTTTTGACCTGGCCACAGCTGTTAATCCGGATTGATGCCGCTATTAAAGGGATGTCCAGAGAGAACCCTGAACATCTGATCTTACAGGCCATTACTGAAATGTGCGGTCAAACCTTGTTTGCATCCCAGCATGCCTAACTGAAGAAACGTGCAAACCAGCCTTTGCCTTTTTTCTTTTCCTGCGTTCGCAGGTAACTCAACATATTGTCACGTACTGCATCGACATAGTCCTGATCATCATGTTGAATATGGTTAATTAGCCATTTAGATAGCAGACGATATAAATCTTTTTCAATGGACTCGCCTTGTTCAAATCTCAGACGATAATCATTGAGCCGTTTGACAAATAATTCGTGAATACCGCAATGTGGAGGTAAATACTGATAATTTACCTGTTGCAGCAAATTTTCTTCAAAGCTGAAATGTGACTGGGTATAGTCAATTAAATCATCTTGAATTTCCTTGATTTTATCGCGTTTCCCCGTATTTTTAACTTGTTCCAAAGTATTTATATAATCCAGAATTTGCCGGTGCTGGTGATCAATCACCTCAATTCCAATATTGTAACTTTCATTCCATTCCATCTATACACCTCATTAATTTTATTAGTAAAGTCGTATTATTTTTTGCTGACAAATAGGCGATTTTTTCCGCACAAATAAAACCATAATTTTTTTATGGAATTAAATATTACAAGCTTTATTTAAATCTATATGTAAAACATAGATTTTTTTAATTTTTAAAAGAAGGCATGAGCTAATCACAAGAAAAAATAAAAAAAGCCTGCCGTTAAAAAATAATTATTTTTACAGCAGATATCACTAAATCTTTCTATAACTTTTTTGGCTTTAGGGGAAATTTTTATCGTTATTCGTTGTAGAGGTTTAAACAGAAACCAGATTTCAGGACTACCGCTCAAAACAGTGACTATTTAATTAAACAGTCATGTGACTAATACTATAAATTACTTCTTCTATCTCAAAATTCATCAAATTTAGCTATGCCAGCATGAACAGCTGAATGAATCTTTTATATAAAATCAGACTTTATGCCATGTTGTTTTTTTAGCCCGACAATAGAAAACAATTCTCATTATAAATTAAAAAAATACACGATTTATCCTAATTTCACTCTTATAATTGTTCACAATTATCTGATTTTGAAACTATATTGATCATGCCAAAAATAAAACCGACGAAATTGATTATGGTCGCCGTGATTGCCATTGCGTTAATCGCTGCAGGCTGGTATTTCCTCAAACCCAAAGAACAGCCTCCGCAATATATTACCGCTGAGGTGACTGTAGGAGACATTGAAAGCTCTGTACTGGCAACCGGTATTTTAGAAGCCACAAAAATGGTCAGTGTCGGCGCCCAGGTTTCTGGTCAGGTCAAGAAAATGTATGTGCAACTCGGAGATCAGGTCAAGCAAGGTCAGCTGATTGCCCAGATTGATTCTGTCCGTCAGGAAAATGAGTTAAAAACGGCTGAAGCCAGCATTAAAAATCAGATGGCTCAACTGGCGGTCAGACAGGCCAATCTGGCCAAAGTTGAAGCTGAGTATAAGCGTCAGCAGGCCATGTATGCACAAGATGCGACTTCACGCTCTGAACTGGAATCTGCACTGGCAAACTATAAAACTGCCCAGGCGGATATCACTGCTATTAATGCGCAGATTGAACAGTCGCGTTTGACTTTAGCCACTGCCAAGGAAGACCTCGGCTACACCCAGATTGTGGCACCGATGGATGGTACTATCGTGGCGATTGTGACCGAAGAAGGTCAAACCGTGAATGCCAACCAGAGTGCACCGACTATAGTCAAACTGGCCCAACTCGACACCATGACCATCAAAGCTGAAATTTCTGAAGCAGATGTAATGAAAGTCCATAAAGGCCAAACTGTTTATTTCACAACTTTGGGCAATACTGACAAAAAGATTTACGCCAAACTGCGTCAGGTTGAGCCTGCACCAAATTCAATCAATACCGATAACAATACCTCAAGCTCAACTTCAGGCTCTGCGGTGTACTATAACGCCCTGTTTGATGTACCCAATGAAGATGGCAAGCTGCGTATTGATATGACAGCGCAGGTCTATATCATTCTGGATGAGGCACGGAATGTGCTGACTATTCCAGCTGCTGCCATTCAAAGTTCAAACCGTCCACAACGTCCAAATCGTGGTGAAGGATCTCGCGGTGCCGGTGCCCCATCTGGACCTAACGAAGCTCAGAATCAAGCCCGTGGTGATGAACGAGCTGCAGGTGATCGCCCTGCCCGTCTGGTGCTTTCCGATGCTGAACGTGCCCTGATTGAACAAGGTAAAGCACAGCGTGGCATGGTTCGTGTGTTGCAAGCCGATGGTACTGCAAAACCAACCCCTGTACTGATCGGACTAAATAACCGTGTGACAGCGCAAGTGATTAAAGGCCTGAAACGCGGCGATCAGGTGGTGATTGCAGATGGTTCCGACACTTCCAATGATGCAGCAAAACGCGGTGGCAATAGCCGTGGCCCAATGAGAATGTAAGCATGAATTCACAACAACAGCCTCTTCTGGAGGTGAAAAATCTGGTACGTGAATTCCCTGCGGGTGAAAGCACGGTTCAGATTTTAAAAGGGGTCAATCTGGAAATTTATCCGGGTGAGCTGGTGGCGATTGTCGGCCAGTCTGGTTCGGGTAAATCGACCCTGATGAATATTCTGGGTTGTCTGGATAAACCAACCACTGGCAGCTATAAGGTCAAAGGTCGTGAAACCCGGGAACTGGAAGCTGATGAACTGGCACAATTACGCCGTGAATATTTTGGCTTTATTTTCCAGCGTTATCACCTGCTCGGTGACTTAAGTGCAGCCGGCAATGTCGAAGTCCCCGCGATTTATGCCGGTGAGGATTCATCGGAACGCCGTGAGCGTGCGGTCAAGATTCTGACCGATTTGGGTCTGGGTGAAAAAACCCAGAACCGTCCGAGCCAACTGTCAGGTGGTCAGCAGCAACGTGTCTCGATTGCCCGTGCGCTGATGAATGGTGGTGACGTGATTCTGGCCGATGAACCGACAGGAGCTTTGGACAAGAATAGCGGTATAGAGGTAATGCGGATTCTGCGTGAACTGAATGCCAAGGGTCATACCATTATTCTGGTCACGCATGACCATAATGTGGCAAAAAACGCGACACGAATCATTGAAATTTCGGACGGAAATATCATTTCCGATCAGCCGAATGTTCCTGAAGTCGAAGACGAGCTGGAAAAACAGCCGCTGATCCGGAATGAAAAAAAGAAGATTTCTTCATGGCGTTCCGCGGTTGACCGTCTGGGTGAAGCCTTCCGTATGGCCTTGCTGGCCATGAATGCGCACCGGATGCGGACTTTCCTGACCATGCTCGGGATTATTATCGGTATTGCTTCGGTAGTCTCAGTCGTCGCACTGGGCAATGGTTCACAAAAGCAGATTCTGGAAAATATCAGCAGTCTGGGAACCAATACCATTACCGTATTTCAGGGCCGGGGTTTTGGAGATAATTCCCGCTCCTCACAAGCCAAAACCCTGATTCCAGCCGATGCCGATGCGCTGGCTGAACAGCCTTATGTAGATGGGGTCAGCCCGTCAGTAAATACCAACGTCACCGGACGTTATAAAGAAATTGAAGCCTCAACCACGGTAAATGGGGTGAGTGAAGATTTCTTCTATGTACGTGGCATGACCTTCCAGTCTGGTCAGCCCTTTGACCGTAACAGTGTCACGCAACAGGCACAAGACGTGGTGATTGACACCAATACCAAAAATACCTTTTTTAAGGATGGTACCAATCCGGTAGGACAGGTGCTTTTACTGGGCAGTGTCCCGAGCCGGATTATCGGTGTGATCGACGCGCAAAAAGGCATGATGGGTAATAATGACAGCCTGAATGTGTATTTGCCGTATTCCACCGTAATGAGCCGTATGCTGGGACAATCCAATGTGCGCAGTATCATTGTACGGATTAAGGATGAATACCCAAGTGCAGCAGCGGAGAATGCAATTCTGAATCTGCTGGTACAGCGCCATGGGGCACAGGATGTATTTACCCAGAATGCCGACAGTATCCGTGAAACCATTCAGCAAACTACAGCCACCATGACCTTGCTGATTTCAGCGATTGCCGTGATTTCACTGGTCGTCGGCGGGATCGGGGTGATGAATATCATGCTGGTCTCAGTGACTGAACGTACTCAGGAAATTGGGGTACGTATGGCGGTGGGTGCACGTCAAAGTGACATTCTGCAACAGTTCCTGATTGAAGCAGTACTGGTATGTATTTTAGGCGGCATTTTAGGTGTGCTGCTCTCCCTCGGGATTGGCCAACTGATCACCCATTTTGCTGGTAGTACATTCCAGATGGCATATTCAACCACTTCGATCATAGCCGCCTTTGTCTGCTCAAGCTTGATTGGGATTGTGTTCGGCTTTATCCCGGCACGTAATGCCGCTCGTCTGAACCCAGTCGATGCACTCTCTCGCGAATAAGGAATCTGATATGCAAATGAATTTAACCAAGCTTGCCAGTGCCCTGTTGCTAGGAAGCTCGCTGGTCGGTTGTGCCGCAGTGGTAAAAACACCCTATGAGCCACCTGCTCTTCAGGTGCCTAACAATTTTCAAAATAGTCAGGCTTTAAGCCGGCAGATCCATGCCGATATTCTGACAGATCAGTGGTGGACTTTATTTAGAGATCCACAATTGAATAATCTGGTGAATGAGGTTCTGGCAGCCAATAGTGACCTGGCCGTGGCCGGGATTAATTTGCAGCAGGCCCGGATTCAGGCCAGACAAACGCAAAGCCAGCAAGGGGTCCGTATTGGCGATGCCGGACTGACAACACGTAGAAGTTTTGATTTAGAAAATGGTGATAGTTCATCAGGTTTTGGGATTAATTATCCAGGTTTAAGCTATGAGCTGGATCTGTTTGGCAAACTGGCCAATCAGACCGAAGCCGCTCGCTGGGAAGCCCTAGCCTCTGAGGAAGACTTGCAGGCAACCGCACAAAGCCTGATCGGCACCACGGCGCAACTCTATTGGCAACTGGCCTATCTGAATGAGCGTTATAGTGTGGTGCAACAAAATCTGGCGACTGCACAGCGTACTTATGATCTGGTGAATGTCCAGTATCGTGCCGGTGCAGTATCCGGTCTTGATCTGACCCAAGCCGAACAGGCCATTCAAAGCCAGCAGGCGACCTTAAGCCAGATAGCGCAGCAACGGGTAGAAACGCGTACAGCACTTGCGGTACTGCTGAATATACCGGTGCAGCAACTCTCTCTTCAGGAACCACAACGTTTACCCAACATTGCCTTGCCTGCGATTGAAGCCGGCTTGCCGGCAAGCCTGCTGGCACGTCGTCCTGACCTGAGAGCAACCGAACTGCGTTTACGCAGGGCTTTGGCCAACAAGGATGCCAATAAAGCCAGTTATTATCCGTCTATTAGCCTGACCGGCAGTTTGAGTACCGGTGTGGGCAGCAGCACCTCATTGTCAGATGCATTAAAAAATCCGGTTGCGACTTTAGGTGCCGGTCTGAGCTTGCCTTTCCTGCAATGGAATGACATGAAGCGTGATTTACAGGTGAATGAACTGGAATATGAAAAAGCCATTATCCAGTATCGTCAGACTATATATCAGGCTTTTGCTGATGTCGAAAACGCCCTGTCGAACCGTACTGAGCTAACCAAACAGGTCGCATTACAGCAACGCAATGTTGAACTGGCTGAACGTACAGAACGTCTGACTGAAGTGCGTTATCGTAATGGAGCTATAGCTTTGAAAAACCTGCTGGATGCACAGGAGACCACACGAAATGCCCGGCTGGCTTTGGTGCAAACCAGACAAAACCAGTACAATGCCTATGTAACTTTAATGCAGGCATTGGGTGGTAGCCCCCTCCGGGAATTGCCTTGAATCCAACCTGAATCATAAAAAAACCGCTGTCCAACAGCGGTTTTTTAGTGCGTGTGATTCGAGGAAAATTATTGCATTTGCAAATAAGCATTCACATTTTTCAATAATTCATTGGATCGCTCATGTCCGAGTAAACTGCCTTTTTCCAGCCAGTCTCGTGCGGTTCCGATATCACGCTCCACGCCAATGCCCTTGGTATATAAACGTCCAAGATGGCTATAAGCATCCACATTCACCTGCGCTGCCGCCTGCTGATAATACTGTACGGCTTGTTCAATATTACTCTCAACTCCTTGACCCTGCTCATATGCTTCGCCCAAAGCATTTAGTGCCACACCATTCTGCTGAGCAGCTGCTTTTCGCAGATAGCTCAAGCCTAAGGCAATATCCTGCGCAATCTGTTGCCCTTTAAGATACTTCAAGCCCACTTCTGCTTGTGCCTGGGCATGCCCCAATTGTGCAGCCTGATGCAGATAACGATTGGCCAGCTCTGCATTATTGCTAAACACAGGATAAATACCTGAGAGAGCTTGGTACAGGAACCATGCCGCTTCTTTCGAACCTTTCGCAACTGCCTGATTCAGGTACTGGACAGCTTTATCACGTGTCGACAATGGATATTCAGCCAGACTATAAAACCGGCCGACGCTATAAATTAAATCCGCTTCAGACTGAGCCACAATCTGCCAATACTGCTGTGCCGCGCTCTGAATCATTTGTGTGGCTTTACCCGTATCTTTCGCCGTACCAATACCATTTAAATAACACAGCGCCATCCCCATCTGTGCAGACACATCGTTAGGACTAAGCCGATAGGCAGCCTGATATAACTCAAATGCTTTTTGCGGTTCGTTGGCAACCAGATGCTGCTCAAAATACAGCGCAGCAATTATGCATAAGGCAGGCACATGTTTGCTGTTGGCCGCTTCCGACCAGTAACGAAATGCCATGGTTTCATTTTTATCGACATACCAGCCATGAAAATAGGCCAGCCCGATTAAAGCCTTGGCGTGTGCATCGGCGTGATCTTTGGACTGCTGCAATAAATGCTGAAACACGCGCTGACGCTGATCGGGATCGATACGGCCTTGCAACACACCGGCATAATAATCATAGAGACCTTTCTGGTCACCGAGACTGATACAGCGTTTAATAAATTGCAGCGATTGCGTCAAGTCTTGGGGGAGAATCTGTCCATGCGCATAATCATCGGCGATCTGCTGATTGGCAGCCAAATGATCCTGCCGAGCCGCCAGAAACAGATAATGTATTCCTTGCACTAAATCTTGGGCTGCAGAATCAGCCAGATAATACTGGGCCAGCTGATACTGCGAATTGGCATGACCCTGCCCGGCATTTTGAATGAATAATGCCAGACGCTGTTTTTCTGCAATCATCTCGTTTTGATGGTCTTCGGCAGAAGAAAGTTCAGTGATACGATACTGGGCATCCAGATTACCCCGTGCTACCGCATGACGGTACCAGTACAGGGCTTTTTCCGGGTCAGCCTGCTGATACGCCTCTCCTTCATGAATTTGACCCAGATGATAAGCTGCTTCATCACTACCTAGGCGAAAGGCTTTGTCCAGGTAGCTGATGGCTTTTTCAGTATTTTGCTCATGTCCCAGACCTTGCAGATGCATCAGACCCATCCCGACATAGGCTTGTGGGATTTCCTGTTGCTGAGCCAGTCCCTGATAAATCTGATAGGCACGTTCATAGTTCGGATGCTCCGGATCTGAACTCAATCGTGCTGCATGTTTAAGCTGCGCATCAACCTGCTCAATCCATAAATCATGATACTCGGCTTTGGCCTGATCACGTTTCACCGGATCCGGACGTTTCCACATCCACACCGCTAAAGCTCCTGTCCCCAAAATCAATACCAGCAAAAACCACATAGCTGCTCCAAAACATTATTTTTGTTCTGTGAATGAATCCTTTCATTCTAAACGTCACTTGAAAAAAAGCACAGATACTGTGCTTTTTATTTTTCAAATCAGGATTTTGCTCTTTTACTATCGAGCTTTTTCAGCCCTTCTGCCACGGCGACCATGGCAAAACTGGAGGTCACCACCACAGCCGACCCATACCCTCCACATCGCAAACCGGCACTGGCACAGACATCGGCACTTGAGAATGGATTATCAATTGAATAGACACAGGTAATACCGAATTTTTCTTTGGGCTTTTTACAGATGCCTTTAGCACGTAACTGGGCACGCAATTTGGCCAGCATCGGATCCTGCTCGGTTTTAGATAAATCTGCAACACGAATTTTCAGTGGATCCAGTTTACCCCCTGCCCCGCCCGATACGATTAACGGAATCTTGTTAAAGCGACAATGTAACATCAAGGCGAATTTGGCTTTGACATCATCGATGCAATCTAAAATCAGATCCGGTGTCGGAGCTAAAATTTCTTTGATATTCTCAGGTGTCAGATAATCATCAATCAGATTGATTTTAATCCGTGGATTAATTGCACGACACCGCTCGGCCATAACTTCAATTTTTTCATGACCCAAGGTGGTACTCATGGCAGGTAACTGGCGGTTGATATTTGATGCTGCGACGACATCCATATCGACCAAGGTCAGTTCGCCAATTCCGCTACGTGCCAGAGCTTCTACTGCCCATGAACCGACACCGCCGATACCGATCACCATCACATGACTTTTTTCATAATGGCTAAAGCTATCTTCTCCATAAATTTTGGCAACACCGGCAAAGCGGCGCTCATATTCATCGTCTTGAAGCAGATCAGTCATAAGTCATCAATAGCAGTTAAATCACAGTTTATTTTAGCAAAGTCAGCATTGTTTTACTGCTCCTAAAATTTCGATACAAAATCCATCAAGAAAATCAGAAAGATAAATTCAGGAACACCTTATAATTGAATAAAATTTATACATATAATTTTAAATTAAATAGAATTTTAAATATAGGAGTCAAACCCTGTGCTCATCAATGCTCTTTTGACTCTCAACTTTATACTGATTGCGTTACATTTATATTTTTACAGTAGCCAAAAGCAGAAAAACTATGGGCTGAGTATTTTTATTCGTTTGCTGACTTTAGGCTTGTTTGGTTTTGTGATCTTGGATCGTTATGAAACCCAGACCCATTTGATTTTGGTGCTTGTATCGTGGGCCATATTTGAAATCATAGAGGGTCTTTTTAAAAAGAAAAAAGCCTCAGCACCATAAAAAAAGAGGCTTACGCCTCTTTTTCATCTATCGGAATTAGTCTTTATTCATGATGAAAAAATATTCACGATAGTATTTCAGTTCGGCAATTGAATCACGAATGTCATCCATCGCCAGATGCGAGGCATTTTTCTTGAGGCCACTCATGATTTCCGGGCGCCAGCGTTTGGCCAGTTCTTTCACTGAAGAAACATCCAGATTACGGTAATGGAAATACTGTTCCAGTTCAGGCATTAGGCGGTGCAGGAAACGACGATCCTGACAGATCGAGTTACCACACATTGGTGATGATTTTGGATTCACCCATTTTTTCAGAAATTCAAGCGTTTGCTGCTCGGCATCCTGAGCGGTCAGTTTACTGCGACGCACACGTTCAATCAGGCCAGACTGACCATGTTGACGGGTATTCCATTCATCCATCGCATTTAACAGACGGGCAGGCTGATGCACCGCAAGCACAGGACCTTCAGCCAGAATATTTAAATTGTCATCGGTTACAATCGTCGCAATTTCAATAATTTGGTCATTGTCTGTGTCTAGACCTGTCATTTCCAGGTCAATCCAAATCAGGCGGGTATCAGCGGTACTGCTCATAAATGTGCAATCTTATTGGGTTTAAAAACAACTATAGTAGCAAATTAATTACATCTTGGGTGTCATTCGGGGGCTGCTTCATGCTATTTTTGCCATCTGATTTACCCGGTTTTTTTAGGATATGAATGGCCTTAATACGTAAGCGTCGTCTGACAGAGCAACAACAGCGCCGCATTCAGAAACAACAGAAAACACGTCAAGAAGATCTCGATACCTCCAGCGATCTCGAAGGTCTAGTGGTGCAACATTATGGTCGTCAACTTGAAGTGCAGGCCTTGTCTACCCCCGACATTCATCCTGAAAAACCGGTGGTACAAGAGGGCGAACCTGAACCTTTCTGGAAAGAAATCGAGCTAGGCAGTGTCTGGCGCTGTCATACCCGAACCAATCTGGATTTACTGGTCACTGGGGATCGGGTTAAATGGCAAGCCGATCCAAATACCGGTTTGGGGATTATCACCGCGATTCATCCCCGCAAATCGTTATTGACACGCCCCGACCGCTATCACAAGGTTAAACCGGTTGCGGCCAACATTTCACTGATTGTGATTGTATTCGCTCCTCTGCCTGAGCCGGCGCCGGGTCTGATCGACCGTTATCTGGTGGCCTGTGCCGATGCCGACATTCCTGCGCTACTGGTAATGAACAAAGCCGATTTGTTGAAAGAAAACGATCCGATTCTGAATCTGTTACAAGAATATCAGGATCTCGGTTATGAAGTGATGCAGACCCAGTCCGATGGCGACCTGACTGCACTGTCTAATCGTCTGAAAAATGAAACTGTGGCCTTTGTCGGTCAATCGGGTGTCGGTAAAAGTACGCTGATTAATGCGATCGTGCCGGATGCTGCACAAAAGACCAATATCATTTCTGAAAACTCGGCACTGGGTCAACATACCACGACTTCGACGCGCCTGATTCCATTCGGGGAAAATGCTGCGCTGATCGACTCACCGGGAATCCGGGAATTTGGTCTCTGGCATCTGACTTTAGACAAGATCCAGACTGGTTTTCCTGAAATAGAAAATCTGCTCGGTCACTGCCAGTTCCGCAACTGTACCCATAAACATGAAAAGCAGTGTGCCTTACGTCAGGCAGCAGCAGCAGGTGAAATTTTGCCGCGCCGACTGGACAGCTATTTGCGTTTAATCGACGAAATTACTGAAGCACAGCAAAAAAATTAATTTTCTTAAGGCCTCGCCCTTGAAGCGGTGATTTTGATCACCATATTTATGAGCTATACTCTTGGCAATTTTAAAATTGTAATTAGGTGAATTGTGGAACGTTGGTTCGAGTTTATGGGGAATCACCCCTTCTTATTTGGAACACTCGCGGTATTAGTGGTTTTGTTCTTCATTGTCGAAGGCCAACGTAACGGTCGCAAAATCTCTCCGCAATCGCTGGGAATTTTAGTCAAAGCAAAAAATGCCATGCTGATTGATTTACGCGATGCCAAAGACTTCCGTGAAGGTCATATCAGTGGCAGCCGTAATATTCCATATAGCCAGATTACAAAACATGTTGAAGAGCTTAAAGCATCTGATCGCCCTTTGGTGTTCATTTGCAACCTTGGACAGGTGGCTGGTACTGCGTTACAACAGGTCGGTCATGCCGATGCCTACCGTCTTGATGGCGGCATCAGCAACTGGAAAGCTCAAGGTTTACCTTTGGTGAAAAGCAAATAATCCACGAACAGGAGATTGATCATGGCTGAAGTGACTATTTATTCGACGACTGTATGTCCTTATTGCGTACGTGCGAAACAGCTATTGGAACGCAAAGGTGTGGCATATAAAGAGATTAATTTATCTCAGGAAGCACCAGAAGTCCGTCTTGAATTGATGCAGCGTACCAATCACCGTACCGTGCCACAAATTTTTATTAATGATCAGTTTATCGGTGGTTTCGACCAGCTTTATGCTTTAGAGCGTGAAGGCAAACTTGATGAATTACTGGCTTAACCTTACTAAAATTATCACTTCATATTAAGGATCAAAAAATGAGTGAAGAACAACAAGCTCAACCACAATTGGCATTAGAGCGTATTTATACCAAAGATATTTCTTTTGAAGTTCCTGGGGCGCAAGTTTTTACCAAACAATGGCAGCCTGAGTTAAACATCAATCTTTCTTCTTCTGCAGAAAAAATTGATGAAACTCATTTTGAAGTGACGTTGAAAGTCGTGGTTCAAGCAACCAACGAAGGTGATACCGCGTTTATCGTTGATGTCACTCAAGCCGGTATTTTCCTGATTGATGGCGTTGAAGAAGAGCGTCTGCCATATATCCTGGGTGCTTATTGCCCGAATATCCTGTTCCCGTTCCTACGTGAGGCAGTGAATGATATGGTGACTAAAGGCAGTTTCCCACAGTTACTGCTTACACCAATCAACTTCGATGCTGAATTTGAAGCCAATATGCAACGTGCCCAAGCCGCTGCTGTGGATGGTCAAGCTTAATCGCTGCCCTTAAAATCTAAAAAAGACCGCTTATGCGGTCTTTTTTTGAGCCCCTCTTTTTAAAGAGAGATTTGGGGAGATTAATTTCTTAACTCAATCCCTCCTCACCTCCCTTTAAAAAGGGAGGAATTCTCTCATCTTCTAGAAGATGACAAGCACTGCTAGTAAGGGAGAGGTAAATAAAAATTCCCTCATCCCGACCTTCTCCCAAAGGGAGAAGGTGAAAAGCAGATTTTTATTCCGCATCTGCCATCAATTCAGCGCTCATACCAACAGTGTTAAAGCCGGCATCAACATACAGGATTTCACCCGTAATCCCGTTGGCCCATGGCGAGCACAGGAATAAGGCAGCATTACCCACATCTTCAATCGTCACATTACGTTTTAATGGTGCAACTTTCTCATTCAGGTCGAGCATTTTACGGAATGATTTAATACCTGACGCTGCCAAGGTACGGATTGGACCCGCAGAGATCGCGTTCACACGAATCCCTTCATGACCCAAGCTAGACGCCAAATAACGTACGCCAGCTTCTAAAGAGGCTTTGGCCATACCCATGACGTTATAGTTTGGCATCACGCGCTCAGAACCTTGATAAGTCAGCGTTAGCAGGCAGCCCTGACGGACTTGCAGCAAAGGTTTTGCCGCGCGTGCCATTGCGATAAAACTATAGGCACTGATGTCATGCGCAATATTAAAACCTTCACGATCCGTGATTTCGGTGAAGTCGCCATCCAGCGTATGTGCCGGTGCAAAACCAATAGAATGCACTACGCCGTCCAGACCATCCCAGTGTTTAGCCAGTTCAGCAAATGCATTGTCAATTTCAGCATCTACTGCCACATCACAAGGAAAAACCAGTTTCGAACCAAACTGTTCAGCAAAGTCATCTACCCGCTTTTTCAGCTTTTCATTTGGATAAGTAAAAGCCAATTCAGCACCTTCACGATGCAATGCTTGAGCAATACCAAAAGCGATCGATAATTTACTCGCAATGCCCGCGATCAAGAAGCGCTTACCCGCCAAAAGTCCTTGTGCCATGTGAATCTCACCTAAAAAAATGTATATGGCATGATGCCAAGTCTGAAGCATTTTAGAAATTGCATAATGCACCTTTTTTTCTATTTATGATGAACTGGAAATTTAAGACCGAGTTAAGAGTATTAACTTAAATGGTCAAATGCAGAGCCTGATGGGTATTTTGCCAGAGCTGTTCAGCCAGCTCCTCTTTATGCATATGCAGGCTTTTTGCCAGCCCTTGCAACACATAAGGTAAATTGACAGGCGTATTTCTAGTACGATGCTCGCTCGAACTTTGACAACAAAGCGGCGTCATATCCGGACAGTCGGTTTCCAGCACCAGATGTTCTGGTCCGACATACTGCACCACTTGATGCAGTTTTTTGGCGTTTGGATTGGTGATTTGCCCAGTAATACCCAGTTTGAATCCCAGCTTGATAAAGGCTTTAGCTTCCTCAATTCCACCACCAAAGGCATGTGCAATGCCGCCCTGTTTAAATCGGTGTTGTTTTAACATCTGCAAAACCTCCGCATGGGATTTACGGATATGCAGCAAAACCGGCTTATCGAATTGCTGCGCCAGTTCCAGTTGTGCAGCAAAAAAATCTTTTTGTTTCTGAAAAATTTCAGCCTGTTTGTGCTGTTTTAAAAAGGTATCCAGACCGATTTCACCAATGGCAATACATCGTTCATGATGAAGCAGTTGTTCCAGCTCCTGCAAATGAGCAACCTGATGCTGTTCAATATAAAACGGATGCAAGCCCGGTGCTAAATGGCTTTGCGGTGCATTTTCCAGATCATTGATAAGGTCGCGAGTTCTTAGTAGGTCAGCAAAACGGTTTTGCAAAAAACCTATTAAAACCAGATGCTCAACACCGGCAGTTTTGGCCGCATACGCCAACTGTTCCCGATCAGGATCGAACTCGGGAACATCAAAATGGGTATGCGTATCAAACAGCTTTAAGGTCATTTGGCTTTTGCAGCAGGCGCTGGCTTTATTTCAGAGGCAGCATTTTCTGTGTGCGGCAAATATTCCGGTTTCAGCACACCTTGTAACTGCTCATACGGAATCATCAAACGTGGCAAACCGGCGACATAAGGTCCAATTTCATATTCGGCATATTGCAAGACCAGACCTTGCTGGGCCAGATAGAAGTTATCACTAAGCTTGAACTTCCAGGCCTGTTCATACTCGGCCACATCTTTGGCAAGCTTGGATTCTACCACCCAGTCTTTAAAAGCTTCATAGGCACGCGTTTCGAGTTTGGTTTTTTGCTTGGCCGCAATAATGTCGTCCAACTTGACCAGTTTTTGCTGTTCGAGATCAAAGTTATAATAAGTCTGTGCAGATGCCCCATGTGCTCCTCCCAGATAATAACTGCTGTTCAGAACCACGGTCGCAAGGGGATCCCCTGAATTCAGAATCTTGGGTTTAATCATCAGGCTGATGCTATGACTGGCACTCAGGGCTTTGAGTTCTTTATCCAGATTCAAAAAAGTCTGTATATAAGGCTGAATTTGCTGTTCAAGCTGCTGTTTCGGTGTCGCTACCGTTGTCAAAGCAGCTTTGGGTTCAGAGGCAGCCGCTTCTGCTTCACTAGCCGCGGTCTCTTTTGCCGGTTCAATCGCATCTACAGACAGGATACTTTTCAACTGTTGTAGAATCTGCTGATCAATCCATTCATTAACAAAACTTTGATTACTGTTCAGGCGTTCAATCGAGATTTCCGGGCAGCTTTTGTCTTCACATTCCGGAATTGTCAGCTTGAGTTTTTCAGTATCACCCGTGAGTTTAATTACTTCAGGCTCGGTTTGTACCACTTCAGGAGCAGTCGACTCTTTTGGGGCATCGCCCTTTGGCTGGCAGGCACTCAGCAGCACCGCTGATGCCAGTATGGATAGACAAAAAATATTCTTATATCTTGGCATTCACTCACCTTTTCGGAACCTGTAATCATCTTGCAAGATCATCAGCTTTAAAACATATGCTGATAGATCTCAGCTTTCAAGACCTGTTGTGTTTGTTGTTTTGTTAAATAAATATCCAGTTGCTTGGCGTCTTTACTGATTTCATGACTGCGAAAATGCAGACCGATGCCTTCCTGATCAAAGAACCAGTCAGCTTGGCCCCAATACAGTTTTTTTGGTGCTTTTTGCTGAACTTGCGAATTGTTTTCTTTTAACCAGGTTTGATAAGCCTGCTGAATAATCTGATCCATCAGCAACTGCTGTTTAGAGTCGATAATATCAAGTGGGGTCAGCATTTTCTGCTGGCGGCGATCGGCCACAAAAAAATAATAGCGCTCATGCACGCTGACATTTTCCTGTTTGGAATCCACCCCGATCTGCATCAGCACATACTGATTGCGCTGGTAAGGAATACGGGTATATAGCGACAGTTCATAAGCCTTGTTCAAATTGAGCTGAGCTTGCCAGGCATCCGATTTTTTCACATAGGCATTGATGGCCTGCTGTAAATTCATGTCCTGTTTCAAGCCAATTTGATCCTGAATCACTTTTGCCTGCTGCTTTTCAATCCATTGGTTCATCCATGGATCAACCGTATCTAAGGTCTGAATATCCAGATTGATACAGTTTTTATTTTCACAGAATGGCAAGGCAATCTTGGCCGGCTGCTCTTGAATATTCAGATACGGCAAGACATCAGCATTCTTCGCTACAGTGATTTTTTCATTTTTTGGAGTAGTAAGGGATTCTTTTTCACCTTGATCACAGCCATTTAGGACAAGGCTTAAACCAATCACAGAACCGAGGACGACTTCCTTACTGAGCTTCATTCTCTTTACTATATCTATCGAGTTATTAACTGCTTAAATGTAGCATAAAACAAAACAGCTTCCGGAGAAGCTGCTTCATATTTTTAGACTTTGGCTGCGAACCCTGAAATTTTAGTGTTCGCGTGTATTACGGAACACGATATCCGGATAGCGCTCTTGCATCAGCTGTAAATTCACCCGGCTTGGGGCAAGATAAGTTAAATGACCACCACCATCGACAGACAACTGGTCATGGGCTTTTTTCTTGAATTCATTGAATTTCTTCTCATCATCACAAGATACCCAACGTACTGTGTTGATGTTGACAGGTTCATAAACACAGTCGACCTTATATTCTTCTTTCAGACGGTAAGCCACCACTTCAAACTGTAGCACACCCACAGCACCCACGATCAGATCGTTGTTATTCTGCGGCATGAATACCTGGGTTGCCCCTTCTTCTGAAAGCTCTTTCAGACCTTTTTGCAGCTGCTTGGATTTTAATGGATCCTTCAATCGGACACGACGGAACATTTCCGGCGCAAAGTGCGGAATACCGGTAAACTGAAGTTTCTCACCCGAGGTAAATGTATCACCGATCTGGATAGTGCCATGGTTATGCAGACCAATAATATCACCCGGCCAGGCTTCTTCAAGATGCTGACGGTCTCCTGCAAGGAAAGTTAAGGCATCGCTGATGCGCACATCTTTATCCAGACGCACATGCTTCATCTTCAGGCCTTTTTCATACTTGCCTGAACATATCCGCATGAAAGCAATACGGTCACGGTGTTTTGGATCCATATTGGCCTGAATTTTAAAGACAAAACCGGTAAAACCTTCTTCATTCGCTTCTACAACACGATCTTGGGTCGGATGAGCTTTCGGTGGTGGTGCATATTGGCTGAAAGCATCCAGAACATGGTCGACACCAAAGTTACCCAAGGCTGTACCGAACAGAACAGGTGTTTGACGACCCGCCAGAAACTCTTCACGATCCAAAGGCTCATTGGCCATTTGTACCAGTTCCAGCGATTCTTCAAATGCTGCCCAAGCCAGATCACCTACTTTCTCGCGAAGATCCGGATAGTCATAACCATCGCGTACCTCAATGTCGGTAATCACTGAACCGAAGCCCGCTTTATAAACATAAAACTTGTCTTCGATCAGGTTATAAACACCAGCGAAGTCACGACCTGTACCCAATGGCCAAGTTAATGGTACACATTTAATTTTTAGAACGTTTTCAATTTCATCAAGAAGTTCGAGCGGCTCACGGATTTCACGGTCCATTTTGTTGACGAATGAGATGATCGGGGTATCGCGCATCCGACACACTTCCATCAGTTTAATGGTACGGTCTTCGACACCTTTTGCCCCGTCAATCACCATCAGCGCAGAGTCTACTGCGGTTAAGGTACGATAGGTATCTTCCGAGAAGTCCTCATGTCCCGGGGTATCCAGAAGATTGATCATCTTGTCTTTAAAAGGAAATTGCATCACCGAAGTCGTGATCGAGATACCACGCTCTTTTTCCATTTCCATCCAGTCCGATGTTGCGGCCCGGTCAGATTTACGGCTTTTTACCATCCCGGCTACCTGAATGGCCTGACCCCATAACAGCAATTTTTCTGTCATGGTGGTTTTACCGGCATCGGGGTGGGAAATAATAGCGAACGTACGTCGCTGGGCGACTTGTGCCGCCAGTTCTTGCTTAAAGCTCATGAAATATACCTACTGCTCAATGCACAGCATTCGAGATCAAATTCGATCAATATGAAAAAAATTGGCGATATTGTAGCAGAGTTTCAGGGTGGAGTTCCGTGAGCCATATTGTCTATCCTGACGCTCAATCAATTAGAGCGCTATTAATGGAATTGTAAACTTTCTAAACGTTGTTCATCTACCGGCAAGCCCAGTAAAAAACCTTGTAACTGTTCACAACCGAGCCGGGTTAAAATTTCCGCTTGCGCTTCTGTTTCAACACCTTCCGCGGTCACCACCAATCCCAGTTTCATGGCCAGCTGAATAATGCTTTCCAGAATTATTTCTTCTTTGGAGCCGACTGCCAGATTTTTGATAAATTCCCGGTCAATTTTTAATTCATCTACGGCTAAATTCTTTAAATAGAGAAAACTTGAATGTCCCGTACCAAAATCATCAATAGCCAGACGGATGCCCATTTGTCTTAAGCGCTTGAAGCTGCGAATACTCACATCAATGTGATGCATGGCAGTCGACTCAGTAATCTCGATCATCAAATGCCGAGGACTAATTTTATATTGGGCAAATAACTTTTCCAAGGTACTAAAAAGCTGCTTATGCTCAAATTGTACCGCAGACAAATTAACCGCAACAGGGAAAAATTCGGTATGTGTATCTTGCCATTTTTGAATCTGCTGACAGGCCAACTCTAATGCCCAATAGCCCATTTGAATAATCAGTCCGGTTTTTTCAGCTGCATTGATAAACAGATTCGGGCCAAGCAATCCAAACTGGGGATGGTTCCAGCGGATTAATGCCTCTACCCCACACAAGCTACGGTCCCTGGTCCTAAACTTTGGCTGATAGAACAGTACAAACTGCTGTTCTTCCACCGCTTTATACAGATCATTAATCAGGGTACTTTGACTCTTGCTTTCATCCTGATCGGTAGAATAGTTAAACACCGAATAGGTATTGCGTCCCTGATACTTGGAACTGAGCATGGCAGCATCGGCATTGACTAACAAATCCTGTAAATTTTTGCCATGTTCCGGATACATGGCAATACCAATACTGCCCGAGATATGAATACTCTTGCCTTCAATCAGGAAACTTTCCTGGATCAGCTCGAGAATCTTTTCTGACATTTTTGCCGCTTTGGTAACAGAGGTATTTTCCAGTACCAGCAGAAATTCATCGCCGCCGATTCTGAGCAGCTTGGAGTGATGACCCAATAACTGGTGAATCCGTGTGGTCAACTGAATCAGCAACTGGTCACCGACCAGATGGCCAAACACATCATTGACCGCCTTAAAACGGTCCAGATCAATGTATAAAAAAGCAATTTCATGCTGCTGGGGCTGATCAGAAAATAATTTATTTGCATACTCAGCCAGATATAGACGGTTGGGTAATTTGGTCAGATTATCCTGAATGGTCTGGTTTTCAATTTGCTGATTGGCCCAAGCAAGCTGACGATTGCGTGAACCGACACGCAGTTCGGACACAACGATACAAATCAGCGTTAGCAGTAACAGCCCGCTCATTAATATTATGGCCAGAAAAAGCTGATCCTGTGTATGGGTAAATTGCGGGAACTGTAGCACATTGCTAGCAGTAAAATTGAATGCCATCATGCTGATATAATGCATACCAAAGATACCAAGCGCGATTATCCCGGTGACAAGAACTATTCGAAAAAACGACCAAGTCTTCCGTGTACTCAACCAGAAGATAAAGATAGCGGCAAAGCATACCACCAGAACAGAAAGGAGCAGTATCCCCCAATCTATTTCATATGTATGCAGCATAAAACTTGCTGTCAGCCCGATAAAATGGATCAACCAGATCAATAGTCCCAATAGCATAGCTGTTAGCATTAAACTGAAAGTTTTAACATTTGGCTGCGCAGCCCCTGAAGCAAATTTTTTAATCCGGATAATCAGATAACAAGCAATCAATGCTGAAAGAATGGAAGCGGTGACCAGAGTAATATCATGCTGAATTTCAATCATATAAAATGCTCCCCATCGGTGACCATTTTTATAATACTCTGCACTGGTATTTCCATTTTCATCCGGTCAAATTTGAACTTATTAAAATCATCAAGCTGAACATCAATGCAAGTGAATTCATCTGCAACAGCATCAGTCTTAACTCAAACTTAGAATTTATATTTCTTTCTTTTGAAGTTGAGAATTGCCCCTAAAATCTGACTCAACATAAAAATAAAATATGACTTATATATTAGAAGTGTTTCAAATTTAAGCAAATATTTAGCTTCATTTTTTTAGCTCATTTATTCGACCACCGTCACAATTTTTTTCTTTTTATTTAGATAGATGGCACTTCATAGCAAAATTTAATTTGGTCTTTTGTGCAAACTGGCCGAATAAAAAAATAGCCTGTCGAAACAGGCTATTTTAATAAAAGATAAATAAAGTTAAATCTTAGGATTTTTTCTGCAGGTTGGCATAATCGAGTAACACATTTGCCGCTTCAATCACAAAAGCTTCTTCTTCAGGCAAAGCCGGACGTTCTTTGGCCTTCATCTTGGCACGCGTTTCAATCAAGGCATCCATCGAAGCCTGATAACTTTCCCAATTCGGATAAGGCTTAAGACCTGTAGCAATACGGCGGGCATTTTCTGCTTCCAGCGTTTTTTGCTCCATTGCAATCAGCTCGGCTTTACGCTGTTGCAAGTCCAGTACCTGACGCTTTTCTTCTTCAGCTTTCTTCATTACGGCTTTACGCTGTTCCAAATACTTGAACTGAGAATCAAGTGAAACCCGTTGCTGAGAAAGTTTAGCCAGTTCAGGGACATATTTCTGTACTGCGCCTTCACGTTTAAATGGCGCAGTTGGAATGGTATCCCACTGCAAGGCATTTTTGGCCTTACGCTCACCGAACTCTTCGTTATAAATATCAACCAGTTTAATGTCCGGAATGACCCCTTTATTTTGGGTACTGCCACCGGTCACACGGTAGAATTTACGCTGGGTCAGTGTCGCCTGTCCATGTGCCAAGCTATCCAGTTGTACCTGTGCCGTACCTTTACCTGTGGTGGTACTGCCAATCACAATCCCGCGCTCATAATCCTGAATCGCAGCAGAGTAAATTTCACTGGCTGAAGCAGATGCCAGATTGACCATCACTGCCAGTGGACCTGCATAGGTTTGTGCGCCGCCATCATCATCTTCAAAGACGCTAACGTTGCCATTACCATCACGGATCTGTACCACTGGACCAGACTTGATCACCTGTCCGAGCATACGTGCCACTTCCTCCAGTGAACCGCCTGGGTTATTGCGCAAATCGACAATAATCCCGGCAACATTCTTCGCTGCCAGCTCTTTCAAGGCCTTGTTGGTATCTTCAGAGACCGAGCGATAATCCGTACCCGCACGGCGTGCACGATAGTTCAGATAGAAAGACGGAATTTCGATCACACCATATTGATATTTTTTACCGTCACGTTGAATCTCAACTACACGTGTACGTACACCTGCATCTTCTTCCTGGATCACATCACGGGTAATGGTCACATTACGTGCCTGTCCCATAGGAGCGCCTGCACCGAGTAAGCGTAAAGTGACTTTGGTGCCGCGCTTGCCGCGAATCAAACCGACAATTTCATTACTTGGCCAGCCAATAACATCGACCATCTGCTCGCCATCTTGAGCTACACCAATGATACGATCCCCTGATTTGACCTGGCCTGACTTACTGGCTGGACCACCTTCGACAATGGTTTCAATCTTGGTGTAATCTTCATTGCCGCGTTCCGGACGAATCGACACACCAATCCCTTCTAACTGCAAAGTCGTCTGACGATTCAGTTCCATCGCATCGACAGGCGGGAAGTAATTACTGTGCGGATCATAGGTCAGCATCATCGCGTTCAGTGTCTTGTCGAGCACATCATCGCTCTTGATGCGGCTGAGGCGTTCGAGCTGACGGGTGTAACGCTTAGTCAAGGTTTGCGCAGGCGTCAGATCTTCAGGACCTGTGAGATCCTGTCCATTGGCCAGTTCCGGATTGGCTTTCAGGGCTTTCTGCTTGGCCTGTTCTTCCTCTTTGCTGATAGTCAGATTGATCAGCTGAGACACCAGCATTTTTGACCAGTGCGCGCGCTGTTCAGCTTCTGTTTTAAAGAACGGTGCTTTTTCACGATCCGTTTCGATATAAACATTCGGCTGGTTCAGATTCTGCGGTTTTTTCAGCTCATTCAACATATACGTATAGAACTGGGTCAGACGCTGACGATATTGTTCATGTATTTCATAAGGACCCGACAAATTGCCGGCTTTCAGATTGGCACCAAAACTGGCACCATAACGTTTCTTGTAGTTTTCAACTTCTGGAGCCAGAAATAGACTATGTTCCGGATCAAGACTATCGATATAGAAATCAAAAATGCGCTGTGAAGTCTGAGCATCCAGACGCATATTCAAATAGTGCTGACGGTCCACTAGGGTTGCCAGCTGGCGTGACACTAGTGCCTGTTCTTGAGATGGCTGAATCGCCTTGCTGAGCACTTCTGTACTATTGGCCGCAATCGCATCATTCACTACATGGGTAAAAAAGAATCCACCTGTCGCAATCGCAACGGCGCAAGCTATCGTTTGAAATTTCATAAATAATTCGTACTTCCTTGGCCTAGAGACCAATGTGACCGTGTTGCTTTTCGACCAGAATTTAAAGTATTCAGCATCTTAAACAACTTAATATGTTTATGTCGTGTAGTTTTATCATATTCTGTGCTGACAAAGTGTAGCAAATCATTGCAGAAATCAGGTATTGTTTCCCCGAAAAATTCTAAAATGGAATCCACATATGATTGGCGCATTGATGCTCGACATCGCAGGCACCACCCTGACTCAAGAAGATATTGAACTATTAAGTGCGCCGCAAGTCGGTGGAGTCATTTTATTTGGTCGCAATATCGAATCTCCAGCTCAAGTCCGTGCCTTAACTGATCATATGCGTCAGGTTCGCCCGGATATTTTAATTGCGGTCGATCAGGAAGGCGGTCGTGTCCAACGTCTAAGACAGGGCTTTACCCTACTGCCTGCCATGGGAAAATTTGGCGAACTTTATACAAGCGATCCACAGCGCGCTCTGGAACTGGCTGAAAAATGCGGCTGGCTAATGGCGACTGAAGTACTGGCTGTCGGGATTGATTTCAGCTTTGCTCCTGTGCTGGATTTAAATGATATCAGCGATGTGATCGGTGATCGTAGCTTTGCCCAAAATATCCAGGACATTATTCCGCTGGCTGGCGCATTTCTGCACGGTATGAAACGTGCCGGCATGGCTTCAACCGGTAAACATTTCCCGGGTCATGGCTCGGTCAAAGCAGATTCGCATGTTGCTGCAGCAATTGATACGCGTTCCTACGCAGAGATCCAGCAAAAAGACATGCAAACCTTTATCCAGTTACAACCACAGCTGGATGCTTTAATGCCGGCTCATGTTATCTATAGCCAAGTGGATCCCAATCCGGCAGGTTTCTCGGAATTCTGGATTCAGAAAGTTTTGCGTCAGGAGCTCGGCTTTGACGGCGTCCTGTTCTCGGATGATTTAAGCATGCAGGCTGCCTGTGTTGCAGGCGATGCCGATGCCCGAATTCAGGCCGCCCTTAAAGCCGGTTGTGACATGGGTCTAGTCTGCAATGACCGTGCAGCACAATGCATTGCACTGGAAGGGATTGTTGATCTGCCCCTCCCGAACCAGCAACGTCTGGAACGCATGCGCGGCAACATCCCAAACATCCAGATTGGTGCAGAGCTTGATCTGGGAGAAGCATGGCGCAATATCCGTGACGAAATACTGGCATTCAAACAGCAGATGAGCTAAAGCTTTTTTAATCCAGTCAACACAAAAAAAGGAACACGACAAAGTGTTCCTTTTTAATTATAGTAATGAAAAGGTTACACTATTATGTAATTAACTTAAAAATAAAAATAAGGTAAGAACGATATGACAGAAACACTTTCACAACATCGCCATATTTCATTTACTGCGCACTATACCGGCTATATCTGGTATCAAATGGGGATCTCGCATCCAGCCTTTGCGACCACTAAAGGTAAAATTCTGGCCAAACTGCTTCACCCACTTGAGTCCTGGGCAGAGCGTTATGTCGGCGGTAGTATGCGTACGACACTGAAGCAGCGCCATCAGATGATTGATGAGCATTTGTGTCAACTGCTTGAGCAATATCCCCAGCTTCAGGTTCTTGAAATTGCCTGTGGACTATCTCCACGTAGCTGGAATTTCAGACAGAAATTTCCAGAAATTAATTATCGTGAACTGGATCTTCCCGATATGGCCAAGATCAAGACTCAGGCGTTGCAGCAAATCGATCAGCATGCCCCTGAAGTACTGACTGCCGATATTTTTAGTGAAGAGTTGGACTGTATTTTTCAGATGTTTGACCGCAACCAGCCCTTAGTGGTCATTAGCGAAGGACTGATTAATTATTTTGATCAGCAGATGTTACGCATTCTGATGCAGGGTATTACAGAAAATGCGCAGTATTTCCCGGCAGTTCACTATTTCAGCGATATTTATCCTGAACCGGTGAAAAATAAACTGGCGAACTTTATCTGGAGCAGTAGTCGTCTGCTTAAATTCATGTCTCGAAGTGCGTTTACCTTTCATTTTAAATCCCCCCAAGAACTGCAGCACTTTTTTCAAGATGCAGGATTTGACCAGGTTGAGGTACAACAACCTCAACGTTATTTTGCCGAGCCAGGCCAGCAAAATCCACGACCAGAACAGGATGAACATTTAGGTGATCTGGTCTGGATGATTCATGCAGTGAAAAAAAACAGCGTTTAAGTACGCTGTTTTTTTAAAGATGATGTTTTTAAATTACTGCATCCAATACTTCTGCCTGTAACAGCATTTTTTGTACTTGTATAAATTGCAATAAACGTTCTGCAACCTCAAAGCTGCCATGTTTGAATAAGGCACGCAGCTGTGTGTCATCCTGTTCAAAGAGCAGGCATTCAATCTGAAATTTCCCAGCTTCATCTTCAAGATGCAAAGCCAGATCACGTGGATGAGTTGCTGCACGTGCAACCTGTCCTGCATCTAACTCCAGCAATACTCCAAAAAAATTCATGTTCACTATCTCTGCTTTTAAAATGAGATCAGAATGACGATGACTTAAATAGCGCTGTGGATCTTGTACCTGAATCCGTTCTTCACCGCGACGTTCAAGCTGCTGCATTTGTTCACGCGTGAACGGAATAATGCCGTCTAGTTGATCAACAACTTCATCACGTAAAAAGGTTGCAAATAAATGCATGGTTTCTTTACGGCGTTGCAGCTGAGGTACATGGTCAGCACCTGCAATTTGCACATACTGCATATCCGGGCATTGCAGGGCAAAATCGGCATTCTCATGTGGCAAAGTAAAACTGTCATATTGGCCACATGCTACCAGTACTTTGCACTGTGGAATTGGTACATTGGTCAGACGCAACAAACGGTTGCAATTGACCTCATAGCGATCCTGTTCGGTCGCCGTAAATTCCGCCATCTGTTTAAAGAACAGGCGCTTTGCAGTAGGTGACATCCGGGTTTCGGCCAAACGTGCATGATTGACCAGATATAAAATGACAGCCTGACCAAATTCATCCATACGCTGTTCTTTCATCAGATGTAAGGATTCTTCCAGCAGCATGCGCCAGCTTTTACGGGTTTTCTGCATTACGCCCATCAGGATCATCCGGTCTACCAGTTCAGGACGTTGATCTGCCAGACAGGAGGCCACCACTGACCCCAAGGACATGCCTAGAATTGCCACTTGCGGTAGCTGCATCTGCTCCAGCCATCGTCCCAGCATCGCAGCAAGATCTTCGAGCTCCAGTGTTCCTGCAGACAGACCTGTGTCGACATTATTAATCTGCTGGTTCGCTCCCATGGAGGGCAGGTCAATCAGAATGATGGGGCCTGCATCAAAAAGCTGTTCTACACAATATTTGTAGGAATTAAAATTCTGAAAAGCTCCGCCAATAATCACCATGGGTCTTAAATGCAGAGTATCTGGACGGGCAATCGCCATATATTCAATTTTCCAGCCATTCATCCAGGTGGTACGTGGCGGCTGCTTAAAACTGTGCTTATCATAAAGATCAAAAAAGCCCTTATGGCTAGGTTGTTCCAATACTTGGGCATCCATATGAATGATGGAATTCATATTCCTTTTCCTCCGTCCTTGCCTTATTTTTATTGTGCAAGTCATGATGAACAGTCTTATATTTCAGGCGCATTCCGGTGTGCCTGAACACGCATCCTGCTCTTTAATAGTTATAAATGACTTCAATGTCGCGTGTTTCATTCTATACAGAGCTGCTTTTCACAAGCAACCGCTTGATTGACCACTTATCTGCTTTTAAACAGAAAAAAATTTCAAAATGTTTAGAAGTCTGCGAAAACAGATGATTTTTAACAGATGGGCTTCATTGTGCAGCAGCAGACTGTTAATATCGAAATGAAATTTCTAAGTGATCAAACCGCTATGCAAGAGTCTATTGAACAATATATGCAAACGGTAGGACAGCAGGCACGCCAAGCGTCTCGCATTTTGGCTCGTGCGTCTACCCAAACCAAAAACGATGCATTATCTGCTATTTATACGGCTTTAGAAAATAGCCAAGCTGCTATTTTGGCTGCTAACCAGAAAGATATGACCAAGGCACATAATAACAACCTGGATACAGCTCTGCTTGATCGCTTAGAACTGAACCCCGCACGCTTCGAAGGAATGTTACAAGGCCTCGAAGATGTCATTGGCCTGAAAGATCCGATTGGTGAAATTACGGATATGGCCTATCGCCCCTCCGGGATTCAGCTGGGCAAGATGCGTGTACCTTTAGGTGTGGTGGGCATGATCTATGAATCACGTCCTAACGTCACGCTGGAGGCCGCATCACTTGCGCTGAAATCAGGAAATGCCATTATTCTACGTGGTGGCTCGGAAGCGCTGGAATCGAATCAGGCAATTGCAGCCGCAATTCAACACGGGCTGAAAGTGGCAGGCTTGCCCGAAGCTGCCGTACAGGTCGTAAATACAACTGACCGTGCTGCCGTAGGCCAATTGATTACCATGACTGAATATGTAGATGTGATCGTGCCCCGTGGCGGCAAGAGCCTGATCGAGCGCATTACTGAAGAAGCACGTGTACCGGTCATTAAACATCTGGATGGCAACTGTCATGTCTATGTGGAAGCACAAGCGGACTTGTTAAAAGCATTGCCAATTGCTTTCAATGCCAAAACCCATCGCTATGGCGTATGTAATGCCATGGAAACCCTGCTGGTCGATGAAAAAGTTGCTGAAGAGTTCTTGCCACGTATTGCAGAACTGTATCAAGAGAAAAAAGTAGAGCTACGTGGTTGTAAACAAACTCAGCGTATCCTCGGTGATGCAGTAATTGCTGCCACTGAAGAAGACTGGTATACCGAATATCTTGGACCGATTCTGGCCATCAAGATTGTATCGGGTGTCGAGGAAGCCATTGAACATATCAACACATATGGCTCGCACCATACTGACTCTATCATTACTGAGAACTACAGTATTGCCCGTGAATTTTTAGCAGCTGTAGATTCCAGCTCGGTCATGATCAATGCATCTACCCGTTTTGCTGATGGTTTTGAATATGGTCTTGGTGCAGAAATCGGCATTTCGACCGACAAGATCCATGCTCGCGGTCCAGTTGGTCTTGAAGGCCTGACTTCCCAGAAATGGATCGTCTTTGGTGATGGTCAGATTCGCCAGTAAGTCTTTAGATCGCTCATTTAAAACAGCCTCATGTGTGAGGCTGTTTTTTTATGCACAGAAAAATCGACACTGAAACAGAGGGATCAGAACCTTCCGGTCATTTTATTGATGAATCTCTTTATAAAATTGTATGCAAGAACAAAATTTGCAATTTCAGGCGCTAAACTAGAAAATCAATCTGTTGCAAAATAAACGTTAAGCAGGATTTAACATTTTTATTGATCGTATTTTCAGCATCATTTTATTTATAAATGAAAACTATGAACTGATAAATTTTAGTTATTATTATTAACTTGGTCGATAATGCTTAAGTCTAATCTGCTAAAGTCTATCTAGGACAGAAAAAAAACAAATGTTAAAAGATAGGTATTGATCAATATTGCAGCTTCATGGTTTGCAATTGGATCAAGCAAATGGACGAGAATTTTAATTAAAAATTGGGTAATCAATCGTGTCTAAATCAGTATTAGTTATTAATTGTGGCTCTTCTTCAATCAAGTTCGCATTACTTCTTGAGGAGCAGAATTTCCGTATTCATGGTTTAGCTGAAAACTTAGGCACAGAGAATGCTCGTATTAAAGGCGTGACTGTCGGCAATGAGCCGGTGGATATCCACATTCCATTTGCTGACCATAAAAAGGCACTTGAAGTGGGTCTGGAACGTCTGGCCAACTACCGTCCGGACGCGATCGGTCACCGTGTGGTACATGGCGGCAGCCTGACCAAGGCCGAACTGATCAATGACGAAATTATTGAAAAAATCCGTGAAGCAACGCCGCTTGCGCCGTTACACAATCCGGCACACCTGATTGGCATTGAAGCCACCAAACGCTTATTCCCGGAATTACCACAGGTTGCAGTATTTGATACTGCCTTCCACCAAACCATGCCAGCGCATGCTTATCGTTATGCCCTGCCGAAATTTTTATATACTGCTCATGGTGTACGTCGCTATGGTTTCCACGGAACCAGCCATGCCTATGTTTCAGACCGTGGTTCTGAACTGGCAGGCAGCTTCAAGCAAGGGGGCTGGTTAACCGCGCATCTTGGCAATGGTAGCTCGACCTGTGCCGTTTGGAATGGGCAAAGTGTAGATACCTCTATGGGTTTAACCCCACTTGAAGGCATTGTCATGGGCACACGCAGTGGCGATGTCGACCCAAGCCTGCATAGCTTCCTGGCGAAAAATCTGGGTTGGGACATTTATAAAATTGACAAGATGCTGAATAGCCAAAGTGGTCTTTTGGGTCTGTCTGATCTGTCCAATGACATGCGCACCCTGATTGAAGCATCAGAGCAAGGCAATGAAGATGCCAGCCTGGCGATTGAAGTATTCTGCTATCGCCTGGCTAAATCCCTGGCAGCATTGAGCTGTGGTCTGCCACGCATCGATGGTCTGTTCTTTACGGGTGGCATTGGCGAAAACTCGGCGTATATCCGTGAAAAGACCATGAATTACCTGCCTCATTTTGGTTTCAATCTGGATAAGAATGCCAATAATGAACTGAAACGCGGTACCGAAGGCCGGATCGACTCAGGTACAGGCCCACAAATCTGGGTGGTACCAACCGATGAAGAAGGCCGCATTGCCCAGGAAGTTCAGAGTGTTATAGAACTCGAAATCGAGCAACATACTGCAAAAAAGTCTAAAGTTGAGGCAACGCCTGCATAAGCAGGCCCGGCCACTTTTTAACTGATTTCTATTATTTTGCGACTGACATAACTTATGAAAACAATTTTATTGGTACCCACCGGGGAAGGCGTAGGCCTAACTTCTGCCTGTTTGGGCCTGATTTATGCGCTGGAATGCCAAGGGGTAAAAGCTGGCTTCCTCAAACCTTTTGCTCAGGAATTGAATGAAATCGAAGACCGCACCACGGCTTTGTATCGTCATATTTCTCAGAGTGAAACTGTTGAACCCATCCGTTATAGCAAAGTCTTGCAGCAGATCAATCTGGGGGAACAGGATGAACTGCTTGAGGAAGCGGTACGTCTGCATCGTCAAATTGCCAAACAGCATGACCTGATTATTGTCGAAGGTTTGCTGCCAAATACTCAAGACAGTTTTGCCGACGATCTGAATGCTGCATTGGCACAGGCCCTCGATGCCAAAGTTATTGTGGTCAGCAATGCCAATATTCTCAAGCCAAGCCAAACCGCGGATAAAATTGAACATCAGCTTCGTAACTTTGGTGGTGCCAGCTCTACCCGTCTGGCAGGTATCATGTTGATGCGTACCAAGGGCTTGCCTGAAGAATCTGCACAGATTCCTGTCACGCTGAATCCGGATTTACGCCTCAAGACTGAAACTGCAGAATTTATTAAAGCCATTCAGCAGACTCATCCGCATATTGGTTCTGAAAAATTACCAGTGATTGGCTTGGTACCTTTCAGTAAAACCTTAAGCGTACCGCGTATGTCTGATCTTGCTGCATATATTTCTGGTTACTGGATTAATGAAGGCGAAGCCAAGCAGCGCCGTGTACAAAATAGCAGCCTGATTTCAGCCAATATCGAGCATGAACTGCATAAGTTTGTAGCGGGTGAACTGATCATCAGTGCATCCGACCGAATTGATGTGTTACTGGCGAGCAGTCTGGCCAGCAGTAATGGGATTCCTTTGGCAGGTCTGGTGCTGACTGAGCATCATCAGCCAAATGATCATGTGCTGGAATTCTGCCAGACTGCCATCAAGCAAGGTTTACCGATTTTACATACACCACTCAACACATTTGAAACCGCACAAAAACTGGCAAATCTCAGCAATGAAATTCCGGTAGATGATACTGAACGTGCGGATCAGGTCACGCGTTTTGTTTCAAGCCATATCAATCCGGAATGGCTGAATCAAATGTTGAATGGTTCGTATAAGCCACGTCTGTCACCTTCTGCTTTCCGTCATGAACTGGTACAGAAGTCGATTGCCGCAAAAAAACGTATTGTACTGCCAGAAGGAGATGAACCGCGTACCGTACAGGCTGCCGCCATCTGTCAGGCGCGTGGTATTGCACAGTGTATTCTGCTGGCCAAGCCTGAAGCTGTACTAGAAGTAGCCAAAGCGCGCGGCATTGAATTGCCTGAAGATCTGGAAATTCTTGATCCGGATCTGGTGCGTGAAAACTACATCGACAAGATGGTCGAGCTGCGTAAAGGCAGGCTCAACGAACTGCAAGCCCGTGAACAACTGCAAGATACGGTAGTACTTGGCACCATGATGCTGGCGCTGGATCAGGTTGACGGTTTGGTGTCGGGCGCAGTACATACCACCGCAAATACGGTGCGCCCTGCCTTCCAGCTGATCAAGACTGCTCCGGATTATTCACTGGTCTCTTCCGTATTCTTTATGCTATTGCCAGATGAAGTCTATGTGTATGGTGACTGTGCGATCAATCCGGATCCTGATGCAGAACAGCTCGCCGAAATTGCAATTCAGTCCGCCGATTCTGCCAAAGCCTTTGGTATTGACCCGCGTATAGCCATGATTTCCTATTCGACTGGAACTTCAGGTACCGGTGCAGATGTGGAAAAAGTCGCGGAAGCTACACGTATTGCCAAAGAGCGTCGTCCTGATCTGCTGATTGATGGGCCATTACAATATGATGCAGCATCGGTGGAAAGCGTGGGGCGCCAGAAAGCGCCTGATTCACAAGTGGCCGGACGTGCCAATGTATTTATTTTCCCGGATCTGAACACCGGTAACACGACCTATAAAGCGGTACAACGTGCTGCCAATGTGGTCAGTGTTGGACCAATGCTGCAAGGTTTAAATAAACCTGTGAATGACTTGTCACGTGGTGCATTGGTCGATGACATCGTGTTTACCATTGCCTTAACTGCGATTCAGGCCGAGCAGCAAGAAGCTTAATACTTCTTGAATTTTCTTGAATTTAAGTTTTCCAAACCACCTGGTTGAAAAATCAGGTGGTTTTTTTATTAATCATTTTATTTTTTTCTTATGACTGAGCAGATTTTCTATAATCTACACACGGATTATCTCGAAAATAAAAAATGTCGCCAAATATCATTAAACCTATACTTCAGTTAAATGGCGCTCGTATCTACTTAAGGCCTCTAAAAGTTGAAGATGCACCCATTTTCCTGGAGGCTACGCAAGTCGATGAGATTCGTCATATGACAGGCTTAAAGCGGAACTTTAACCTGGCTGAAATTGAAGCCCATATTCGACGCTGCCTTGATCATCCGCTCCGTTATGATTTTGCCATTTGTCTGCAGGCTGATCACCGTATGATTGGGGAATTATCTGTCTTAGAGATTGATCCTGAAAACCTAACAGCAGAATTTCGCATTGCGCTCTCTCAAATCAGGTTCACTAGCCAAGGTTATGGCAGTGAAGCCATCGAGCTCATCAAAACGTGGGCCTTTAAGCAATTAAGATTAAAAACACTATCTTTACAAGTGTTTGGACATAATCCACGCGGGATTCGTGCCTATGAAAAATGCGGTTTCCAAGTGATGGAAGTTAAAAAAGAGGCTTTTGAATACCAAGATAAATATTCAGATGAAATCATGATGCAGGCACGAAATCCCTTATATGAATAAAATAAATGCCGTAAAAAGCTTTGTTACACATAATAAATGCCAGCCTATCAGGCTGGCATTTAGCACTTTAACCGATCAATTCTGTCGGCCTAAACTTATAGCTGGTTTTTACTTTTTCGCCTAAACCAGCATCAATCAGACATCAAACACTTTTACACGGTGGTCCACTGCTGACGCACTTCTTCTGCTGTTTTATTTAAAACTACACTTCCATCTTTGATTTCACTTACCCAACTTAATGGAATTAAATGATGTTCATTATTTTCATCATCACTTCTCGTTAATTTAATTGAATTCTGACCTTCCAGATGATCCACCTTCCCGACTTGAGTACCACATGAAGCAATGACTGAAGCATGTTCTTTAATATCACTTGCATTAAAATTGTTCATTCTACTTGCCTGTTTCTAGAAGTTGAGAAAAACAGTCTAAGCAATAAAAAACGCTGCATGTGTAAGGGTTTTCAGGCTTTGGGTTTTTCTGGGTTAATAATGTAATTCTATAAAATGTGTGAGTTACCTGAGTATTGTGACAAGGGGAAGATGTTTGAAATATTGTTTTTTATTAATATTATTTGAAGATTTGAAGATTTGAAGATTTGAAGATTTGAAGATTTGAAGATTTGAAGATTTGAAGATTTGAAGATTTGAAGATAGCTTAATTCTTTGAGGTCTTAAAATAGGAGAAAGAAGATAAGCTTAGGCTTGCTCTTCTTTCTGACCGTACATCCAAGTTGCAGCGATATATACACAAAAACCAGCTGCCATTAAAATACCTGTAACCATTGTTAGGATCTCCTTTATTTGATAGCTGCATTATGTAAAAGTTTTATGACAGTTATATGACAAGCAGGATTTTTTATATTTTTAAATATTAAATAAAAATCAATAACTTAAATTTATACAAGCTTTATTGAGGTGAAATATAAGCTGAAATATGACAATAAATATGACACAAACTTGTCTTTTTTAATTAAGCCAGCGACCAGAATAAGACGATAAATTGCTTAAACTATAAACTTTTGGCCAATGTCCCTGTAAAACGCCCACAACTGGATTTATTTATCTTATAATTTAGCCCGCTAGCTAACAGCCCGCTCAAGAGATATTTGTATGACCACTATTATCAAGCAAGATGACTTGATCACATCGGTTAAAGATGCGCTTCAGTTCATTTCTTACTATCATCCACAAGACTTCATCCAAGCGATGAGCCGTGCGTACGACCGTGAAGAGAACAAAGCTGCGAAAGATGCAATCGCGCAAATCTTGATTAACTCACGCATGTGTGCAGAAGGCCACCGCCCTATCTGCCAGGATACTGGTATCGTCAACGTATTTGTTGAAGTGGGCATGGACGTTAAATTCGATTTAACCATGAGCCTGGATGATGCAATTAACGAAGGTGTACGTCAGGGTTATTTAGAAAACTCGAACGTACTTCGTGCATCTGTACTTGCTGACCCTGCTTTTGGCCGTAAAAACACCAAAGACAACACCCCTGCTGTAATCTATCACAAGCTTGTACCTGGTAATAAAGTAGATATCACTGTTGCAGCCAAAGGTGGCGGTTCAGAAAATAAATCTAAACTGGCAATGTTGAACCCGTCTGATTCAATCGTAGATTGGGTACTGAAAACTGTTCCGACCATGGGTGCAGGCTGGTGTCCACCAGGTATGCTGGGGATCGGGATCGGTGGTACTGCCGAAAAAGCCATGATGCTTGCCAAAGAAGCATTGATGGAAGAGATCAACATGGACGAATTGCTTCGTCGTGGTCCACAAAGCAAAATGGAAGAGCTTCGTATCGAAATCTTCGAAAAAGTAAATGCTTTGGGTATTGGTGCACAAGGTCTTGGCGGTTTAACCACTGTACTTGATATTAAAATCAAAGATTATCCTTGTCATGCTGCAGGTAAACCAGTCGGTATGATCCCGAACTGTGCTGCGACTCGTCATGCACACTTCACACTTGATGGTTCAGGTGTTGCACATATTCAGGCACCAAAACTTGAAGACTACCCATCTGTGACTTGGGATTCTTCAACGTCTAAACGCGTTGATCTGGACAACATCACGCAAGAAGAAATGAACTCCTGGAAACCAGGCGATACGCTGCTTCTTAACGGTACAATTTACACTGGCCGTGACGCTGCGCACAAACGCATGGTGGACATGCTGAACAATGGTGAAGAACTTCCTGTTGATCTTAAAGGCAAGTTCATCTACTACGTAGGTCCAGTCGATCCAGTTGGTGATGAAGTCGTTGGTCCTGCAGGTCCTACCACTGCAACGCGTATGGACAAATTCACACGTCAAGTTCTTGAAGCGACCGGCATGTTTGGCATGATCGGTAAAGCGGATCGTGGTCCTGCTGCCGTTGAAGCAATCAAAGACAATAAAGCGACTTACTTAATGGCTGTAGGTGGCGCTGCGTACCTCGTGTCTAAAGCGATCCGTGAAGCTGAAGTGGTTGCCTTTGCTGACCTGGGTATGGAAGCGATCTACAAGTTTGTTGTGAAAGATATGCCGGTCTCTGTCGCGGTTGATGTGAATGGTACTTCTATTCATGCCACTGCACCGAAAATCTGGCAAGCTAAAATTGGCAAGATTCCAGTAGTTGATGCTGCTGCGGGCTAATTAAAGCTGTATAAAAAAGCACCCATTTAGGGTGCTTTTTTATTATCTTTCCTCAAAGAACTATCAAAATTACCAAGTCCGCGGATCCCACAGTTTAAAAGGCGTGGTCAATTGCACGTCTAGGCTTGGATCATAAGCAGTCGGTTTAATCTTCTGGGCTTTTTTGCGGATTTTTCCTGTTTGCTGATCCTGTGCAAAAAAGTTAAAACTGTCTGACTTTAACTGGGTAAAAGCAATTTCATTTAAACCCACATTATTCGGCATTAGCATCAGCGGTCCCGGTACACTACGACGGGTGCTGAGATTTTCCTCATCATATTTAATAAAATAGGACTGTCCTGCTTCTACCGTAAAGTCCAGATATTTAGGTGTCTGAAAGTGCAGAGCACCCAAAGGACGGCTAGTACTTAAACGATAAGTGCCTGCAGGTAGCTCGATCCAGTAATGGTGATTATGCAGTAAACTTGGAATGCGATGCTGATTGATAAACAGACTCGCAGCTACAATTTCCTGACGGTTCCATTTTGAATCTGGACGATATAAATAAACAATAGCTGCTTCTTCATGCTGTGGCTTAACCGTTTGGAAATGATGACCCTGTTTCTGGTTCACCCAACCACCAATCGTGAACATGCCTACCTTGTGCTTCTCGACGAAGCCTGGTTTTTTTTCAAGATCAATATTTTTTAAAGTACTGAGCGGCTGTGTAGGTTCAACTACGGCTTTTTTACCGTGACACCCCATCAGCGCCAAACTGCCGATGAGTACGATGGCGACTCCACGCATGCTTATCCCTCACTGCGTCTTTATTCTTGTATGCAAGTGCTTTGCGATATATTTTTTATAACTTTCGGCGTCCACGCCTAGATGTTGAGATTAGCATCTGCTTTTATTTTTGGAAATAAAAAACGTGTGAAAACACGGGGTTTTCACACGTTTCTGACGAATAGCAACTCTCAGGCAGATTTGCTATTCACCACTTTTAAATCAACTTT
This sequence comes from Acinetobacter sp. 197, assembly GCF_048148385.1. Classification (NCBI taxonomy): domain Bacteria; kingdom Pseudomonadati; phylum Pseudomonadota; class Gammaproteobacteria; order Moraxellales; family Moraxellaceae; genus Acinetobacter; species Acinetobacter sp. 197. Next base: position 103,395 of record NZ_JAYWZK010000003.1, on the reverse strand, counting down.
TGCTGCTGTTTCTGGTTCATCATGTGGTTGACGCTCAGCACGAAACTCTGGTGCAGCTTTACCATTAATTACTGCTTCATTCACCACCACAGTACCTACATCACTACGGCTCGGCAGGTCATACATGGTTTCAAGCAATGAATTTTCCAGGATCGAACGCAGACCACGCGCACCGGTATTACGCTCCAGGGCTTTTTTCGCCACAGCACGTAAAGCCGAGTCTTCAAAGACCAGATCTACATTTTCCATCTCAAACAGATGTTTATATTGACGGGTCAATGCATTCTTTGGCTCAGTCAGAATTTGCATCAGCGCTTCTTCATCCAGTTCATCCAGCGTTGCAATCACTGGCAGACGACCAATAAATTCTGGAATCAGACCGAATTTCACCAAGTCAGTTGCTTCGACCTGACGGAACAGCTCAGACAGCTTTTTGCTTTCATCTTTGTTACGGACTTCCGCAGTAAAGCCAATACCACCTTTTTCCTGACGCTGCTGGACAATTTTCTCAAGACCTGAGAATGCACCACCACAAATGAACAGGATGTTCGAGGTATCGATCTGAATAAATTCTTGCTGCGGATGCTTACGCCCACCTTGAGGAGGAATGGAAGCCACCGTACCTTCGATCATTTTTAGCAAGGCTTGCTGTACACCTTCACCCGATACGTCACGTGTGATCGATGGATTTTCCGACTTGCGGGTAATCTTGTCGATCTCATCGATATAGATAATGCCCTTTTGCGCTTTTTCGACATCGTAATCAGCTTTTTGCAAAAGCTTTTGTACAATGTTTTCTACATCTTCACCCACATACCCCGCTTCGGTCAGTGTGGTTGCATCTGCCATGGCAAATGGAACATCGAGAAGACGGGCAAGTGTTTGGGCCAGCAAGGTCTTACCTGAACCAGTCGGTCCGACCAGCAGGATATTACTTTTAGCAATTTCAACAGAATCATCTGCTTTCTTACCATTGGTCTGCACTTTCAGACGTTTATAATGGTTATATACCGCAACAGATAAGGTTTTCTTCGCTACGTCCTGACCAATCACATATTGATCCAGCGCCGCACGGATTTCATGCGGTTTCGGCAAAGGACGGTTCGCCCAGTCATTGGTTTCTACCTGCTGACTGGTTTGAACCAAATCTAAGCATACGTCCACACATTCATTACAAATGTATGCGTCCTCGCCTGCAATCAGCTTTCCGACTTCAGACTGCGTTTTACCGCAAAATGAACAATGCTTTTGTCCTTGAGGATGTTCGGACATATTTACTCCAATATCTCAATCTTTAAAACTTATGGACGTTTAGTAAGTACTTCATCCACAAGACCGTACTCTTTCGCTTGCTGAGCAGTCATAAAGTTGTCACGGTCTGTATCACGTGCCACTTTTTCATATTCCTGACCACTATGTTCAGCCATTAAACGGTTTAAACGTTCTTTAATGAACAGAATTTCACGTGCGTGAATTTCAATATCTGATGCCTGGCCTTTAAAACCACCTAAAGGCTGGTGAATCATGACGCGGGCATTTTCCAGGCAATAACGCTTGCCTTTGGTCCCTGCATTCAGCAGGAATGCCCCCATTGAGGCTGCCTGACCCATACAATAAGTCACGACATCCGGTTTAATAAACTGCATGGTATCGTAGATTGCCATGCCAGCTGTCACCGAGCCACCCGGTGAATTGATATATAAATGAATATCTTTATCTGGGTTTTCCGCTTCCAAAAACAACATTTGCGCAACGATCAAGTTGGCCATATTGTCTTCAACTTCACCTGTTAAAAAAATTACCCGCTCACGTAAAAGGCGTGAATAAATATCAAAAGAACGCTCACCACGAGAGGATTGTTCTACCACCATTGGCACTAAAGCGTTTTCAATCGTTGGAACATACATAGGTTTATTTATTCCTAAATTTTTGTGACTTAATCCATAATTACAATATGAGGGATAATCAATGAAATTGCAAAATAATCGCCAATAAATCTCTCATATTTTTTGCATTAGTTTTGTGAAAAACAGATATATCAATAATATGAAAAAAGGCGCACGAAGCGCCTTTTTATGGAAAGCTAAAATTAGCCTTGTTGACGAGCCTGTTGCTCTTTCAATAAGTCTTCATAGCTTACAGTTACATCAGTCACTTTCGCAGAGTTCAGAATGTAGTCAACCACTTGATCTTCAAGTACTACAGCTTCGATTTGAGCACGTTGCTGCTTGTCATTCTTGAAGTATTCGATCACTTCGTTTGGATCTTCATAAGAAGAAGCCATGTCTTCGATGTAAGCTTCTACACGTGCTTGATCAACTTCGATTTTCGCATCAGCAAGTACTTTGCTTACTAGCACGCCAAGTTTCACAGATTTTTCAGCCTGTTCTTTGAACAGATCATCTGGAAGCATGCTTGAATCAAATGCTTTCGCGCCTTGAGCACCAAACTGTTGAGTGAACTGCTGGATCATTTGTTGACGTTGACGGTCAATTTCCTGAGCAAGCATGGCAGCTGGAAGTTCAACTTCGTTTGCAGCAACCAGTGCATCAAAAGTTGCGCCTTTAACCTGGTTGCGCAGGCCGTTTTTCACTTCACGTTCCATGTTTTTACGAACGTCAGCTTTCAACTTCTCAACGCCTTCTTCTTCAGATACACCGAAGATTTTCAGAAATTCAGCATCAATTTCTGGAAGTTTTTGTTTTTCAACAAGCTTCACAGTAATTTTGAATTGAGCCTGTTTACCAGCCAGGTTTTCAGCTTGATAGTCTTCAGGGAAAGTAACATCAATCACTTTCTCTTCGCCTTTCTTCATACCGATGATGCCATCTTCGAAGCCAGGAATCATACGACCAGAACCTAGAACAAGTTTGAAGTCTTCTGCAGAACCGCCTTCAAATTTTTCGCCGTCGATTGAACCTTCGAAGTCAAAAGTCACTTGCATGTCTTTTTTCGCCATGCCTTTGGTTTCAGCCCAAGAAGCGCGTTGTTTTTGAAGATTTTCAATCATCTTCTCAACATCTTTGTCATTCACTTCTGAAGCTTTGCGTTCAACTTCCAGGCCTTCGAATTTCACGTCAACTTCTGGATAAACTTCAACGGTCGCTTCATAAACTAAAGCGTCGTCTTTCATTTCAGTTTTTTCAATGTTCGGCATGCCTACAGCATTGATTTTTTCTTGCTGGATCGCTTCGAAAACTGTATCACGAATGATGTCGTTGACAACTTCTTGGTAGATACCAGCGCCGTATTCACGACGAACAACGTTTACAGGCACTTTACCTGGACGGAAGCCGTTGATCTTCGCAGTTTTAGCAGTGCGTTTTAAACGAGCTTCAAATTGCTCATTAATACGGCTCGTCGGTACAGAAACATTTAAACGACGGGCAACGCCCGAAACCGCTTCAGAAGTTACTTGCATGGCTTCCTCTATATATTTGGTAATAACAGGTTTATAAAAATGTGCCACATTATATGACAACATTTAAGGATATACAAAAAATACGCGCGAGTTCCAGCTTTTAAGTCTTTTTTATTCGAATTGCTACCCTTTCAGATATTCAGTCAACCCCACTTAAATGCAGAAAATGTATATTTTTATTGCAAATGATAAGTACTATCATTAATATCCAGTTTCTTATTTGAGCAACAATACTAATTTATTCTTCGGTTCGGGAATTTGGTCATGCATAGTTTTAGTCTTCGTCCGCTTACATTGGCAATTTTGGGAGCCACAGCAACATCTGCTTTTGCAGAGACACATAGCCCCTCAAACATCCCAACTACCACCTTGTCTACCATTGTAGTTTCTGCATCGGGGTTTGAACAACAATTAAAAGATGCCCCTGCCTCAATTAGCGTGATCACTCAAGAAGATATTCAACGTAAGAATGCCACCAATATTGCTGACCTGTTGGTTGATGTCCCTGGAGTGGATGTGCGTAATGGCGTAGGCAAAACTGCAGGACTAAATGTCAGCATCCGGGGTATGAATGCTGATGACACCCTTATTTTGATTGATGGTCGTCGCCAAACAACTTCTACCGATGTTACCCCGAATGGTTTTGGTGAAGCAGCGACAGGCTTTATGCCCCCTCTTTCAGCCATTGAGCGTATTGAAGTCATTCGTGGACCTATGTCGACCCTCTACGGTTCAGATGCCATGGGTGGTGTGATTAATATCATTACCAAAAAAGTTTCAGACGAGTGGAATGGGAACGTTACTGTCAGTGGCAACGTTATGGAGCATGGTGCTGAAGCAGATTCCTGGAAAACCAGCTTCTTGGTGAATGGTCCATTGGTCAATGATGTGCTTGGTCTGCAACTTCGCGGCAGTTATTATGACCGGGGCCAGTCTGAGCGTGTCGAAGGTTCAACTGGCCGTGATCCACGCCCGACCACCGCACATAATTATGATGTAGGCGGTAAACTTACATACAAAGTAGATGATCAAAATGCCTTGTGGCTTGACTCATTCTACAGCCATCAAAACTATAAGAATGAAAATAGCCGTTTAGGTACTTTAGATACTGCAACAACAGCAAATGGTTATAAAGATAAATTAATTTTTGATCGTACCCAGTTTGCAATCGGGCATGATGGCGACTATAGCTTTGGTCAGTGGAATACTTATATCAGCCACTCAGAAACTGAAACCAAAGGTCGTACGATACCTTCGGCTGCATTACCCGTCGGAAATGCACAAATTGGTGCAGATCGTGTGTTAAAAAATACCGATTTAATTGCAGACAGCCATATTATTTCAACTTTGGGTGCGCATAAGCTCACTGTGGGTACGGAATACAAAGAGCAAACCAATAAAGATAATATCGCTCTGTATTCGACTGGTGTAGACGAATTCGATAAAAAATCCTGGTCAGTGTATGCTGAAGATGAATGGCGTCTTTTGGATAGTTTAAGTTTAACTTATGGCGGTCGTTTTGAAGATCACTCCGGTTTTGGCGGTCATTTTAGTCCACGTGCCTATCTAGTCTGGAATACCAATGACATGCTGACCGTGAAAGGTGGTGTAAGCACAGGTTATAAAGCACCTTCTGCGAAAGCCCTTTATGACGGCGTTGTTGGCCTCAGTGGACAGGGACAAAACCTGACATTTGGTAATCCGGACTTAAAGCCTGAAACCTCAACCAACTATGAATTAGGTTTTAATTTACAGCCGACAGATGATATCAATTTCACGGCAACCGGTTTTTACAACCAGATTAAAGATGCGATTGTTTCAGAGAATCTTCCTGTATCCGCTGAATGCTTGACTGCAAGCTCATGTTCAACCAGCGTGAATGCGAATAAAGCCAAAGTTTATGGTGCAGAAGCAACTCTGCAATACAGCATTTTGCCTGAATGGGATATGAAAGCTGCCTATACCTATACCAGAAGTGAAATTACGGATGGAGAAAATGAAGGCACTTATTATAATAACCAACCGCGTAATGCCTTTAACCTGACTTCAACATGGCATCTGGTGCCTGCGGTAGACCTATGGTTACAGTACGAATATAAATCTGATCGTCAACGCTTCCTGACTACGCCAACAGCACCTGCTTCAGGTTTAGGCTCAAGCGACTATGAAGAATATAAATTATTTGGTGACAAGTTAGCGGGCTATAGCGTATTCAACCTCGGTGCAAGTTATACCGTCAGTGATCAATTACGTCTGAATATGGCTGTGAACAACCTGCTGGACAAAGATTTTACCGAAGGTGCAAAATCATATGAATATTTAGACAACCGTGGTCGTCTACAAACTGCCACCGGTTATAAATATTTAGATATCGGCTCTAGTACAACAGGTACTTATATTCCAGGCCGTAACTACTGGTTATCTGTTTCATACGACTTCTAATATAAAAGTCATGATTCAAAACCCTGCTTCGGCAGGGTTTTTCTATCGCTCAATGAATACTCCATGAAACCTCCCTAATTTGTGCCCTTCTAATAAACATCATTATTCTCAATAAAAAGTTAACAATCAGCTTTATTTATCAATATTTATTAAAATCAATTGTTTAATCAAGTATTGATATAATATTACATTTGAAATCTCATTTAATATTTTCTTAAAGATCATGAATTCCTATGACAAAAGGATAAAAATAAAAACAAGAATCATTATTATTCTCATACTTTTTTAATATTCATTTTTTAGGTTTAACATGACCTTCATTAAAACACGTAAAAAAATCGTTTCCTCTGCAATTGTTTCATCTTTATCAATGGTGGCTGGATCTGCGATGGCAGAAGAACAGGTGATCCAGTTAGAGACGATTCATCAAGAAGTCAAAGCTGAACCGGCACCTAGCTTCAAAGTAAGCCAATCTGCAAACAGCAAATTTGTAGCGCCTTTACTCGATACCCCCAAGTCAGTTTCGGTCATTTCAAAACAGTTAATTGAAGATACACAAGTCACTACCTTAAGTGATGCCTTGCGTACAGTTCCAGGGATTACCTTGGGCGCGGGTGAAGGTGGCAATCCAAACGGTGATCGTCCTTTTATTCGGGGTTATAATTCTGAAAGCTCCATGTATGTAGACGGCGTACGCAACGCCACTTCACAGAACCGTGAAATGTTTGCTGTCGAACAGGTTGAAGTCACCAAAGGTTCTGCATCTGCCATGGGCGGTGCAGGAACGACTGGTGGTAGTATCAACATGATTTCTAAAGTTGCTAAAGCGGGTGACTTTCTAGAAGGTTCTGTCGCTGGTGGTACTGACAACTATCAACGCATAACTTTGGATGGCAATAAAGATTTTGGAAATGGTATAGCAGCACGTGTGGCCGTGATGGGTCACCATAATGAAAAAGCTGGCCAGAAAAATGGTGCCGAATATAAACGTGCCGGTATTGCACCGAGTATTGTATTTGGTCTGGACACCCCTACCCGCGCGACTTTAAGTTATTACTATTTAAAATCGGATGACACGCCGGATTCAGGGGTTCCTTATAAGTATGATGCGGCAAAAAAAGCTACCGTCGGTAAACCTGTCGATGTAAAACAGGGCATTTATTATGGTTTATTAAGTCGTGATTTCCAGAAACAGGAAAATCAGATCGGTACCCTCAAACTGGAACACGATTTAACGGATAACCTGACCCTGAGTAATACAGCGGTATATAGCTCTGCCAAAAATGACTACTTATGGACCCAGCCAGATGACTCCAAAGGTAACGTGCTGAATGATAAAGTCTGGCGTCGTATAAACTCACGTATTACTGATACCAACATCTTTACCGACCAGCTTGCTTTGACAGGTAAGTTTAATACAGGTGCATTCAAGCATAGCTTTAATATAGGTGCAGAGTACTCAGATCAAAAATCTGACAAAGGTAACTACTTAACAAGTTATCCAGGCTATCCAGGTACCACTACAGGTGGTTTCAACAGCGACTGTGCTATCAACGATGCATGGTGTACATCATTAACTAACCCAGACTCACGTGATCAATGGTTGGGCTCTTCCGCAGCCAACAAAAATCTCACGACAACCACGACCGAGACTACATCTGTCTATCTCTTAGATAATATCGAGTTTAGCCCGCAATGGTTATTAGATTTGGGTTTACGTTGGGATAAATTTGATACCAAGCAAACCACAAATGCGACTGGCGACTCTATTGAAAATAATACCAACTTCCTGACCTATCAGGCTGGATTAATCTTTAAACCTGTTGAAAATGGTTCTATCTATGCAAGTTATGCGACTTCTGCCAATCCGGTCGGTGTAGATGGCGGGGATGGTTCAGAAGCAATTGGCCAAGCCTATATGGACTTAGATCCAGAAGAGAGCCGTACCTTTGAAATCGGTACAAAGTGGGATGTGTTAAATGAAAGACTGAATTTAACCGCTGCCGTGTTCCGTACTGAAAAACAAAATACGCGGATTCAACTGGATGCTACTACATATACCAATGGCGGCGAAACCCAAGTAGACGGTCTTGAGCTGGGCGTAAATGGCCAAATTACGGATAAATGGGCTGTATCTGCTGGTTATACTTATCTCGACAGTGAAACTGTGAACCCAGGCCCATCCTGTAACCGTCAAGGGGTATGTACACCTGACAATCCTGCCAAAGGTAAGCAAATGCAGAATGTACCTAAAAATTCTGCAACCCTTTGGACTACCTATGCTGTAACACCTGCTTTAACTTTAGGTGCGGGTGCTGTTGCAATGGATAAAGTTTATGGGGATGCAGCCAATACCAAGTGGGTTCCAGGTTATGTCCGTTATGATGCCATGGCGCGTTATAACGTGAATGAAAATGTTGATTTGCAATTAAACGTCAATAACCTGTCTGATGAACGTTACTTCACTAAAGCTTATGCCTCTCACTATGCCACTGAAGCAGAAGGCCGCAGTGCAGTGCTGGCAGTCAACTTTAAATATTAATTCAATATAAGCGCATAGCCTCCTGATGGGAGGCTATGCTATTTTGAAAATGCAATTATTCGAGGGTTTCCAGTGCTGCATCATATTCCAAATGTACTGAGCAAAGAACAGGTGCAATATTTCCGTGAGGAGATGAAGAAGATTGAGTGGGTCAATGGAAAAGTCACCGCTGGTACACTCTCTGCCAGCGTGAAACAGAATCAGCAATTACCTGAAGATCATCCACTCACTCATCATCTCAGCAATATTATTCTGGAATCCCTGGGACAGCATGCTTTATTTTTATCAGCTGCAATTCCTCTGGATATTATTCCTCCTCTGTTTAACCGCTATGAAAATAATGAATCTTTCGGCTTTCATGTCGATAATTCGATTCGTCGTATTCGCGGGAGCAATGAACGCCTCAGAACGGATTTATCCTGTACGGTTTTCCTGAGTGAGCCGGAAGAATATGTCGGTGGTGAACTGGTGGTCGAAGACACTTACGGTTATCACGAAGTGAAACTGCCTGCTGGCGATATGATTCTATATCCGTCGACCAGCCTGCATGAAGTCACTCCGATTACTTCTGGTTGCCGAATAGCCTCTTTTTTCTGGGTACAAAGTATGATTCGGGATGATGCAGAACGGCATATGCTGTTTAATCTGGATCAGAGTATTCAAAATCTGAGAATTGAGCTAGGTGATCAGCACGCCGAAGTCATGAAACTGACCAATCTGTATCATAATTTAATGCGTAAATGGGCCGAGCTTTGAAAGCCAGCATGAATTTAGTGATCTGTGAACATAAGCAGATTTATTTTTTGTAAAAAAAATACTGCATCACCGGGCATTTAAGTGTAAAAAATCATGCATTAAGTTTAAATTAAGAAAATATAAAATAAAATATTTAAAATTATTGAAAATATTTTCCATGACTTAAACTTTATAAGAAAATCTTTATTGAGATACGACTAAAATCCATAAAAAAAGCAAAAACTTTTCGATTTAACTGGATTAAACTAAATTGTATAAGTGATACATGCAGGTTTTGTGGTTAAAACTAAATTTCACATATTTCGGAAGTTTTTTAGTTTTAATCCTGGTTCCAACCTGCATGAAAATGATTATAGACAAAATCTATTCCGCAACCTTTGCCAGTGCTTCAACCAAACACAGGCTGTATCAGGTTACACAAGGAGCTCTCTCATGATGTTGGCTGATCCAAGTAAAAAATACCGTCGCATGTATCAACGTGTGGACTTACCAGACCGTCAATGGCCGAATAACGAAATCAATAAAGCGCCAATCTGGATGAGTACCGACCTGCGTGACGGTAACCAAGCGATCTTTGAGCCAATGAACATGGAGCAGAAATTCAAGATGTTCCAGATGTTGGTAAAAATCGGTTTCAAGCACATTGAAATCGGCTTTCCATCAGCTTCGCAAATTGACTTCGATTTCACCCGTAAATTGATTGAAGAAGATCATATTCCGGATGACGTTTATATCGAGGTATTGGTTCAGGCACGTGATCACTTGATACAACGTACCTTTGAGTCTTTACAAGGTGCGAAACGTGCCATTGTGCATATCTATAATTCCAACTCGCCGACATTCCGCAACAAAGTCTTGAATGTTGATGTAGAAGGTGCAAAACAGCTTGCCATTAATGCTGCACAAAAAGTGAAAGAATACGCCGCAAAACAGCCGGAAACTGAATTTATCTTCCAGTACAGCCCGGAATGTTTTACAGCAACCGAATTAGAAGTTGCAAAAGATGTCTGTGATGCTGTGACTGAAATCTGGGAAGCATCACCGACCAATAAAGTCATTTTGAACTTGCCTGCAACCGTAGAGGTTTCAGGACCACACATCTATGCCGATCAAATCGAATGGATGCACCGTAACATCGAGCGGCGTGACGGCGTGATTATTTCAGTTCACTGTCACAATGACCGTGGTTGTGGCATTGCCGCTTCAGAATTGGCGATTATGGCCGGTGCTGACCGGGTTGAAGGCTGCGTATTTGGGAATGGTGAACGTACCGGTAACGTTGACGTGGCTGCGATTGCCTTGAACATGTACACCCAAGGTGTAGCACCGAATTTGGATTTCTCCAACATCAATGAAATCATTGCGACTGTGGAAGAATGTACCGGTTTACCTGTGCACCCGCGTCATCCATATGCCGGCGATTTGGTCTTCACTGCATTCTCGGGTTCGCATCAGGATGCGATCAAAAAAGGTTTCGAGTTCCAGAAAAACGAAGAAATCTGGGATATGCCGTATTTGCCAATCGACCCGAAAGATTTGGGCCGTGATTATGACGCCGTAATCCGTGTGAATTCACAATCAGGTAAAGGTGGTATTGCCTACTTGTTAGAATCGAACTACAACGTGATCTTGCCGCGTCGTTTACAGATTGAATTCTCTCAGATCGTACAAAAACGTACCGATGAACAAGGCACTGAAATCAGCGCGACCGAAATCTGGAAGTTATTCAAGGAAACCTATGTGAATGCTAAAAACGTTCACTATTCTGCGAAAAACTACAAATTGTCAGATGATAACGGCAATCAGGTGATTGAGCTTGACCTTGAAATTGACGGTCAGTCCCGTCGTATCCGCGGTGAAGGCAATGGTCCAATTTCTGCAATTCTGGATGCACTTCAGTTGCCAATTGATGTCGTAAACTATGAAGAGCGCAGCATCAGTTCAGGTGCCCATGCCAAAGCATTGGCCTTGATCGAACTTCAAGTGAAAGGTACCGGTAAATCTGCCTTTGGTGCAGGGGTACATGACAACATCGTGACCTCTTCCATCGAAGCGATTATCGCATGTACCAACCGTCTGATTGATCAGGGTGTGTTAAGCACTGATCAGGTGATTGCTGCTGCCGTCTAAACACGGTATTAGAATTAGCAATAATCCATAGCATTAAAAAGACTTTAGAAGGATACCTGCAAATGGTATCCTTTTATTATTCATACTCAAGATTTTAAGGCGAATCCCTCCCGTGTCTTTTCCAGCTGACTCAGTGGGCATTGTTGTCCCACAAAAGTTCCAATTTGAAGAGCCGTTAGAGCTTGAATGCGGTCGCATCCTTCCCCGTTTTGAACTGATGGTTGAAACTTACGGCGAACTCAATGCCGATAAGTCCAATGCTATTTTGATCTGCCATGCGCTTTCCGGGCATCACCATGCTGCAGGCTATCATCATGAAGATGATAAAAAACCCGGCTGGTGGGATTCATGTATTGGCCCCGGCAAAGCCATTGATACGTCAAAATTCTTTGTGGTTTCACTGAATAATATTGGTGGCTGTAATGGCTCTACCGGCCCGACCTCACCCAATCCTGAACATGATAACCGTCCTTATGGCCCGGATTTTCCACTAGTTACGGTTCGCGACTGGGTCAAAACCCAGGCCCTGCTCTCTGACCGTTTAGGGATTGATACCTGGGATGCCATCATTGGCGGTTCACTGGGTGGCATGCAGGCATTGCAATGGTCCGTGGATTATCCAAACCGTTTAAGAAAATGCGTGATCATTGCCAGCGCTCCAAAGCTTTCTGCACAGAATATTGCCTTTAACGAAGTGGCACGTCAGTCGATTTTGTCAGACCCGGATTTCCATAATGGTCGTTATCTGGAAAATGACAGCTATCCAAAACGTGGCCTGATTCTGGCGCGTATGGTGGGCCATATTACTTACCTGTCCGAAGAGGCCATGAAGCAGAAGTTTGGCCGCGATTTGAAATCAGGCAAATTTATGTATGGTTTTGACGTTGAATTTCAGGTCGAAAGCTATTTGCGTTATCAGGGCGAGCAGTTCAGCCGTAACTTCGATGCCAATACCTATCTGATCATGACCAAGGCACTGGATTACTTTGATCCGTCGCGTGAATATGAACAGTCGCTTAAAAAAGCCATGGCCAATACCCAGTGCAAGTTCCTTGTAGTGTCATTCACCACTGACTGGCGTTTTACCCCTGCCCGCTCACAGGAAATCGTGGATGCCTTGATCAGCAACCACAAACCTGTCAGCTATCTGGATATTGATGCGGAACAAGGTCATGACTCCTTCCTGTTCCCGATTCCGCTCTATGTAAAATCTTTGCGTGCATTTCTCGGGGGTGAAGAACACCTTAAAGCAACACCGAAGGAGACCATATAATGCGTATCGATCAACAACTCGCTGAAAAGTGGATCAAGCCGGGTTCTAGCGTACTCGACCTTGGTTGTGGTGACGGTGAACTGCTGGCACAAATGAGCAAAAAGCACGATATTCGTGCATACGGATTAGAAATTGATCAGGAAAAGATTGCAATTGCAGTCAGTCGCGGGTTAAATATCATCCAGCAAGACTTAAACCTCGGCTTAAGCCGCTTTGCTGACCAGTCTTTTGACAATGTGGTCATGGCACAAGCTTTGCAAGCTGTAGATGCGCCTGACGTATTATTACGTGATATGGTGCGTGTGGGGAAACAGGCCATTATTACCTTCCCGAACTTTGCGCATTGGAAGACTCGTTCTTTCTTGGCAATCAAAGGGAGAATGCCGGTTTCTGAAGCCTTGCCGTATATGTGGTATAACACCCCGAATATCCACTTATGTACATTTCGTGATTTTGAAGCACTTTGTGCGGAAAATAATATCAAAATTATTAATCGACTCGCTGTGAACGGGAATCAAGAAGATAGTTTGCTGAGCAAGCATCTCCCTAATCTATTTGGTGAAGTCGCAATTTATCGAGTGAGCGCGCTATGAAAAAATTATTATTAAGTACGACGCTACTGGCGGGACTTTTTGGCATGCAAGCCCATGCAGATTATGTTGCACCTAGTCCATCTGTTGCCAGTCAAGCGGCTCAGTATTCCATCATGGATATCAACAGTCTGACCAAAGCAGCGAAAGCTGGTCAGGCCGGTGCACAGTTTTATCTGGCCACCAAATACCAGTATGGTAAAGACATTCAAAAAGATGAACGACAGGCCTTTGCCTGGTATAAAGCTGCTGCGGATCAAGGTCTGGCAGTTGCACAGCTGAATGTTGGCCGTATGCTGGCCGATGGTATTGGCACCAGAAAAGATGAAACGCTGGCACGTCAGTATTTTGAAAAAGCCGCTAGCCGTGGCGATAACCGTGCCAGCTTTAACCTGGCAATGATGGAAGAGAAAAAGAAAAACTATATGGGTGCTTACCAATGGTATGAACTGTCTACCCGTGATGGCATGCTCGACAATAAGGTGATTACGCTATCGGAAGGCAGAAAAACTGCCTTGGCGGCGAATTTAACCCAAGAGCAGATCCGTCAGGCACGTGACCGTGCCGACAGATGGATTCAGGCACAATAAGCTGAATGGTATAAATAGCACCTTCGGGTGCTTTTTTATTGCCGCAAATTCTTCATCCATTGCTAAAATAGCACCCATTCTTTATCTAATAATGAGTTTTTGACATGGCTGCAACTGACTGGTTATCCCAAGGTACACTGGTATTGGCGAGTAATAACAAAGGTAAAATTGCCGAGTTTGAAAAACTGTTTGCCGAGCTGCAACTGCCGGTTGAAGTCGTGGCCCAGGGAAAATTGAATATCGAAGATGCGATCGAAGATGGTCTAAGCTTTGTCGAAAATGCGATTATTAAGGCACGTCATGCTTCTAAAATTTCCGGAAAACCTGCTATTGCAGATGATTCAGGCATTTGTGTGCCGGTTCTCGGAGGCGCTCCCGGCATTTATTCGGCTCGTTATGCCGGCGAGCATGGTAACGATGCCGCCAATAATGAAAAACTGCTGGCCGATCTCAAACCCTTACGCCAAGAGGGTGAAACAATTGAGGGTATGTTTGTTTGTGTACTGGCACTGGTCCAACATGCCGAAGATCCCTTACCGCAAGTCTTTCAGGGTATCTGGCACGGGGAAATTCTGGAAGCTGCGCGTGGTGAAAATGGTTTTGGCTATGACCCGTTGTTCTGGTTACCAGAACTGGGAATTTCCAGTGCAGAAATGAGCAAAGAAGAAAAGAATAAAATCAGTCATCGTGGTCAGGCGATGCAGTTGTTCAAGGCAAGTTTGGCGAAGTAAGTTCCGCCTCTCATTACCCCCTCTCCCTTTGGGAGAGGGCTGGGGTGAGGGATTTTTAAAATACACCTCTCCCTAACCCTCTCCTTAAAGGAGAGGGAAAATCATCCTTCTAAAGCTTTTACATCCTCTCTAACTCTCTCTAGGGGTGAGAGAACCTTTTTATGTTTTTATAATCCCGGCATCAATACATGCACGACTGCCCCATATAAGGCAATCAAGATCGCGCTGGCCAAAGTCCCCGAAGCAATATATTTGGCGGAATGGCCTGTTCCCTGATAATGGGTTTCCAGTGCCACAATATTGGCTGCAGGCGGCAATAAAAAGAACATCAGCATTACCGCATAAGTCAGCGTCTGCTGCGGAATAGGTAAATAATAAGCGGCAACACACAGCAAAACCGCAAACAGCCCTCTATAAAAAATCAGTTGCAGACTACGCATTAAATCGAAGCGGCTGATCCGCACATTGCTCAGCCACATTCCCAGCACACACATGCCGCTAAAAGTCACCAGCACTTTATTGGCCTGATACAGTATCTCTATCCAAGGCACTTGCTGCCAGTGACTCAAATCCCAAAATGATAATAGAGCTGCCACCGACAGTGCCACCACAGGTGGTGAGAGCAGTACATTTTTTAAAATATAGCCACTATCTTGTCTGGCTTCACTGACTGCCATTACCGCACAGACATTGCCAAACAAGGAACCACCGATGTATAGGGCCACCACGGTACTGGTCGCTTGCGGGCCAAAAACTGCCAGTGCAAAAGGAATCCCCAGCCACGCCCCGTTTAAATAGCTCAAACATAAGGCACGCAGTTTATTTTTCAGGGTGAAATAAAACAAGGCAAAGAATACGCAGGAACAGAAAAAGCTGAAGGCAATCAGCCACAAACTGCCCTCTTGGTAAAACACCATATTGTAGATAATCAGTACTGGAATCAGTACTCGCGCCAATAAAGCAGCCAAAAAAGGTCGAATCGGTTTTAAATATTGCACCCCCCAATAACCAGTCAAAAAAGACAGGAGGGGAAGAATCAAGGCCATGACAATGCTGCTGAGATTTTCATATCAGGCTGTATGCTAGCACAGTATGTTTTTCATTGAATTACGAAATTTTTTATATGAGTGATTCATTCCCCTGCTGCCGTGTCGGCAAACTGTCATCAAAGCGTCACTCCACTGTCATACAAGCCTGCTGAGATAGGTGCATGAAATATAGAGGATAAACTAATGGCAGGATTATCAATTTGGCATGTGCTGATTTTTGCAATTGTGGTGATTTTATTATTTGGCACATCCAAGCTTAAAAATCTGGGTAAAGACGTGGGCGGCGCGATTAAAGACTTTAAAAAATCAGTCAAGGATGAAGAGGCTGAACAGGCCAAGCTTGCAGAGCCACGTACCATTGATGCCCAAGTCAAAACCTCTGAACATTCGGCTAAAAGTTAAGAGTTCGCTATGCTCAATATTGGAATGACCGAGCTGCTGATTTTCGGAATTATTGCACTTTTGGTTCTTGGACCAGACAAGCTTCCGGAAGCAGTACGTTTTGTCGGAACATGGTACGGCAAGATCAAGCGTATGGTGAGCAATGTTCAGAATGATCTTGATCGTGAATTACGCCTGTCCGAATTGCGTGAACAGATGCAGGCTGAAATGCAACGGATTCAGGAGCTGGAAGCCAGAATGCAGGCACAAATGGCAGATTTACAGCAGCCGATTGCAGCTGATCAACTAAAAATAAAACCTCAGTCTGCTCAGCCCTTGCTCAGCTATCAGCCGGTGCAACAGCCCGTATCCTCCGTGTATTTACCCCAGTCTCTAGCAACTCAAAACGTAATGTCTAAACCTTGCTATACAGATATAAAGGTGGCCGTATGACAACCTTGCCAACTACACCAGCCTCCAATGATGCTGCAGCGCTGAATCTGGAACAGATGCCAATCACCCAGCATTTGGTGGTATTAAGAAAGCATCTTTTTAAAGTGGTTGTGATCCTGATTGGCCTGTTTTTCTGTCTACTGCCCTTTGCCAATCAGACTTATCAAAGGCTGTCTGAACCACTACGGGCACAATTACCCGCCAGCTCGACCATGATTGCCACGGATGTCACCGCAACCTTCATGGCACCGTTTAAGCTGAACTTCTTTGTCGCGCTGATGATCGCGATGCCGTTTATTTTGTATCAGCTCTGGAGCTTTATTAAGCCTGCACTGTATGCCAGGGAAAAGAGTCTGGCCTTGCCGCTTTTGGTCGGCAGTATCGTACTGTTTTATACCGGCATCAGCTTCGCCTATTTTGTGGCATTACCTTCGATACTGCATTTTTTTATCAGTGTTTCGCCGGAAACTGTGGCCCCGATGACCGATATCAACAGTTATCTCAGCTTCTGTTTAAAGCTGTTTCTGGTGTTTGGTTTTACCTTTGAAATCCCCATTATTACCCTGGTTCTGATCCTGATTGGCGCAGTTTCAACACAGACACTGATCGAGAAACGGCGCTTTATTATTGTAGGCTGCTTCTTTGTGGCAATGTTCGTCACACCTCCAGATGCCCTGTCGATGATTATGCTGGCTGTTCCCATGTGGCTACTGTTTGAACTGGGTTTACTGGCAGGAAAACTGATCGAAAAACGTCGTTTAAAGACCGAATAATAACAACCCGCCAAAACAAGAACTCATCTATCTGTTCAGGCAGCCTTGGCTGTCTTTTTATTTTATATAATTAATAAAACACTGATTTATTTAATTTTAATGTCATATTTTCTTAAGATTACTGTCACATCCCAAGCTTAAGGTATTGAAAACTTCTACACCACCAAGCACTTACTTTTTAATTGGGACTTTAAAATGAAAAACGAAGATATGATACCTTGCCAGGATCTGGTTGAAGACAGTAATAATTCCAATAATACCCACTTCCAAACGATCCTGAATCAATATATGAACCGCCGTAGCTTTATTGCAAAAACAGGCAGTGGTGCCATGGCATTGGCATTTGCTGCGTCGGTCAGTGGCTGTTCCGATGACAATGACGATGATACTTCTGTACCAGAAACACCACCAGCCAATGAAAAACCAGTAGATCAGCACGCCTGGAGCGATCTGGCGCAACGTCCAAGCAAGTTCTCGTTTAAAGCGGTCAAGAAAAACACCCAGAACTTTTTTACGGTGCCAGAAGGCTATGAGTTAAATGTACTCTATGCCGTCGGCGATCCAATCAATAGCAGTGTGCCAGAAAAATTGGATACAGAACTTCCATCAGGCGCTTCTTATCAGTTCCGTGCCGGGGATAACCATGACGGCATGTCCTTCTTCGGTATGGATCCACAGAAAAAAAATTATGCTGCAAAACAGTCACAACAAGGTTTGTTGGTGCTGAACCATGAGTATCTGCAACAATCGCAGTTACACACGCCAGGCGGTACGATTACGGTAGATGGTAAACGCCCTGAAAACCAGATTTTACGTGAAGTGAATGCACACGGGGTATCGGTGGTCGAAATCCAGAAAGACCCGAACACCCAGGCCGTCAAAATCAACCTGAACTCACCATTTAACCGCCGTATTACCGCTGCCACTGAAATGGAATTACGTGGTCCGGCACGCGGTTCAGACCTGATGAAAACCCGTTTTTCGCCTGCAGGCACCCTGACGCGCGGTACCTTTGCCAACTGTGGTAATGGTTATACCCCGTGGGGAACTTATCTGACCGCGGAAGAAAACTGGAGCGGCTATTTCTCCCGTGACGAAGGCGATGTACGTACAGATGCCGAACAAGTTGCTTTGTCGCGTTATGGTCGTGGCGGTCCGGCAACCAGCCAGTATCGCTGGGATAAAACCGATGCTGAACTGACGGGTGAGCGCGATCTGTATGACCGCTGGAATATTACTGCACAGGCGGATGGCAGTGCCCTTACTGACTATCGCAATGCCATGAATACCTGTGGTTTTATTGTTGAAATTGATCCGTTCAGTGCCAGTGCCCGTCCGGTAAAACGTACTGCCTTGGGTCGTTTTGCCCATGAAGATTGCCGTTGCAGTAATCCTGTACCCGGTCAGCCGCTCGCATTCTATATGGGGGATGATGCAACCGGTGAATATATCTACAAATTTGTATCGGATGCAAAATGGGATCCTAAAGACGTCAACGGCGGTTATGCAGTCGGTGATAAATATATGGATCAAGGCACCTTATATGTCGCCCAGTTCAAGGAGGATGGTACCGGTCAATGGCTAGAACTCAGCCATGGTAAAAATGGCCTGGATGCATCAAATCCGGTGTATCCATTTAAAGACCAGGCAGATATTGTCGTGCATGCACGTCTGGCAGCCGACTATGTTCAAGCCACTAAAATGGACCGTCCGGAATGGGTAGCAGTAAACCCGGAAAATGGCGAAGTCTATGTAACGCTGACCAACAACGGTAACCGTGGGCGTGCTTACCCGACTGATGCAGCCAATCCGCGTAGCTATATTGATTTCAAGGGTTCAAGTGCCAGCAACTCAGGCAATATGAATGGTCATATCATCCGTTTTAGTGAAACTGAGAATACGGTCAATGCCACTGCATTTGCCTGGGATATCTTCCTGTTCGGTGCAGAAGCACGTGCTGCATCCAACATCAACCTGTCAGGTCTGGATGATCTAAATGACTTCTCCAGCCCGGATGGCATGTGGTTCGATCCGCGCGGGATTCTGTGGATTCAGACCGATGATGGTCAGTATACCGATGAAACCAACTGTATGATGCTGGCAGCACTGCCAGGTAAAGTAGGGGATGGAACCAAAGCGCTTGCTGCCAGCACCAAGGCAGAAGGACAAGCAACCTTTGTTGGTGCCAAGCTGAAGAATGATCGGGTTCGCCGTTTCCTCACCGGCCCATCAGGCTGTGAAATTACCGGTGTGACCATTACCCCGGACTACAAGGCGATTTTCGTCAACGTTCAGCATCCAGGGGGTACATGGCCAGCCAACCAAAGCGAGCGTTATAGCCGTTTAGGCAAAGTACCTCGCTCTGCGACTGTGGTGATTACCCGTAAAGATGGCGGTGCTATTGCGGGTGAAGCTTTGGAGCAAGCGACAGCATAAACAGCGATTGTGAAAAAATGCCGGCAGATGTCGGCATTTTTTATATCTGACACTTATTTTAGTTTGATTATTTTTTCAATAATTTGGCCTGCGGTCGCACCTTGTTGTGACTTTTCGATCCAGTGCCATTGTCCCTGCTGCATTCTCAAAAAATTGGAGCAACGGGTACCATAGGCCGGACTCTGGATAAAAGTCGAAGACAGCAGTTGTTCCATTTCCACTGAGATACCGGTATCTGGCAACAGCTCCGGAATCACCTTGCGTTCATCTTCCAAAATATCCCAGACTGCATGACACAGCTCCGCTTCTGCAATCTTTTGTTGTTGCAGCATCGGTAATAGTTCCTGGGTAAAGCGTTTCCGCAAATGCCGGGTCTTGTACCAGTCTTCACTCATCAATCCGTTTGAAACGACATAGACCCCATGGGCCAGTACGTGCGGTGCTTCCCCGCGATTGCTCATATACACCGCCTGCTGCTGGTCTCCCACAAACAGGTTAAAACCAGCATAATCACACTGTCTCTGTTCCAGATCTTGCGCGAAACGAATCGGAGTTAAGTCAGAATTTAAAAAGTCTTGAATAATATGTCCACGTGAAGTTGGATAGTATTTTTTGTCCTGTCCGTCGCGGAAATTGGTGATCACCGCCCATCTTCCTGAAGCCGTAATGCCCATCCAGGTACCACCAGACTGTAAATCTTGCCCAGCAATAATCGGACTATTTTCCCATTCATATAAGCCATGCGTGGGACGTTGATAAAACTCGTCACGATTTGAAATCAGACATACTGGGGTCTGATCCAGAACCTGCCAAGCCAGTGCCACAATACACATAATTGATGCCCTCGATCTTTACACATTGAATGTACAACATTTTTCTTTGCTTTCAGCTAAAATCTGTGCAAAACAGAATCACAAGGAACAGGAATGCTCACCTATCCAAACATTGATCCCGTTGCGATTTCGCTCGGGCCTTTGCAAGTCCACTGGTATGGACTCATGTACCTCCTGGCTTTTCTATTTGCCTGGGGACTGGCAACTTATCGCGCTAAACAGCGTGGCTGGACGCCAGATATGGTCTCGGATCTGATTTTCTTTGGTGCTCTGGGTGTAATCATTGGTGGCCGTGTGGGCTATGTTTTATTCTACGGTTTTTCCCAGTTCCTGGCCGACCCTTTATGGCTCTTCCAGATCTGGACTGGCGGCATGAGTTTCCATGGTGGCTTCCTCGGTGTGATTTTGGCCATGTTGTGGTGGTGCAAGAAATATAAGATGACCTGGTTCCAGACCCTGGATTTTATCGCACCTTGCGTGCCGACAGGGCTGATGTTTGGCCGGATTGGTAACTTTATTGGCGGTGAACTGTATGGCCGTCAGGTGACCGATCCAAACTTTGCCTGGGGCATGATTTTTCCGACCGATCCGCTGCAACTGGTGCGTCATCCATCTCAACTCTATCAGGCATTGTGTGAAGGTCTGATCCTGTTTATTGTGCTGTGGTGGTTTAGTTCCAAGCCGCGTCCGCGTATGGCAGTTTCGGCACTGTTCCTGATCGGTTACGGCTTGGCACGTTTTGTGGTCGAGTTCTTCCGTGAGCCGGACAATGGCCAGCTGTTTATTGGCTGGATGAGCAAGGGACAATTCCTGAGCCTGCCAATGATCTTGATTGGCTTGTGGATGATGTGGTATGCCTACCAGAAGAAAATTTATGACTGGGGCCCACAAAAAAACAGCTGAGAAAAGAGCTGAATTTAGCGAGGCAGAGGCCTCGCTTTTTTATATCCAAAATATGCTAAAGTGCCGATTATCTCTTCTATTCTTTCATTATTATGCTTGAGTTCTGGTTTAATCCGCAGGTATCTGTTTTCAAAAAACTGTTGATTTTTATTGTGATTGCTATGGCAGCTGCAGGCTTGTACTGGATGGAGCCGCTGCCCTTAGATGCGATTCTGATGTTTGTCGGTACCGGCATTGTTTTTCTGATTTGCCGTTACTGTAAAATCCACTTTGCCAGTAAAAATCCGACTGACTTGCTGTATAGACTCCTGACCTGGATTCCAATTGCCTTATTGCTTGCTTTGGTTTTTATGAACATGCAGCAGGGTGAAATCCTGATTCCAGGCGCGCAGGGTATTGCCTTTATGGCTCTGGCGATTTGCCTGTTTTCTCCCATGTCCCTGCTCAATCAGAACAAATCAGATTCGGGTTCACCCCATGCTTGAGTTCTGGTATTCGGAACGCTGTACCCGTCAAATCAAGCTGATGGTCATTATTGCGACCTGTATTTTGATTTATGCAGCATCAACTGTGGCCCAGTTAGGTTCGGTATTTGTTGGCGTGAGTTTAGCGATTGGAATTGCTGTGCATTTATTGCACCATTCCCGCCTGAAAATTTCGAAGTCCAATCCCTATGCAAATGGCTTTACCGCCTTGAGCCGGGTCATTCCCATCATTGCCTTAATTACCCTATTCGGCTATTTGCCCGAGCAACATGCGCAATGGACAAAATTTGCTTTGGGTCTGCAATGTTTTGGTTTTACCGCGATTGGACTATTTATAGTCTCAGTCTATGAAAACCGCGCGAAACGTTTCAAAGAGTGAACTTTGCACAGTTTTTTAGAAGTATGTTTCCAGACGATAGTAACTATAGGTCAGGTTTTTGGTGCGATAGATTGCATGACTATTCTGCTTGAAGTCTGATACCCAGGCAGTTCCTGAATATGCTGCAATGTGTCCATATTTATGATTTGAGGTACGATCAATAATATAGATATCACCTTTTTTAGGGCGGTCAAAAGAAGCATTAATTTTCTTATAACCCAATTGCATCAGGGTATTTCCCCAGTCTGCTGCGGCGACCGGATGATTCACGATTTTGGCACCCGAAGATTGCAGCCCGACACGAATACTGCGCGCGCATTTTTGGGTACTGGTTCGACGGGTAATACCCTGCAAATAGCTTGTGAATTTCTCGATATTGATACGATGACCGTTGCTTGAACTTACGGCTTTATGGATAGAACCTGTTGAAGGTTTTTTGGGATTTTGTTCAGCCTGAGAACGTAATATGATGTTCGCTTGAGCAGGTGCATGTATTGCACTCATGTCCATTGGTTGATCATAAACCATGCTTTACCTTTTACTCCACGCCGTAAATATCGGCTTTCATTTGTTAACGAACGGAGAATACTAGCCGGTTAAATGTTATTTTTCACATTCAATATGTAATAAAATTTTTCTATTGTTCGTTTAATGAAACTAAACTATTATTTTTTTTCGTATTATTTTTTAGGAAATTTTTTATAAAAAATAAGATTTAATTTAGTTTTTTTTAATATTAATCCCGTCAAAGTAAATTATTACAATCTCAGATTTCCTTCTATATTTATTCTCTTAACTATTTATAGGCAGCATTATTGCCAATTTTACTTATCGAAAAAAAGGATAACAATTTTCTACAGGATTACATCGCTTTAAGCCTTAGCTGATGTATTAGACTGATTCAGTACAAATTATTGAAGTGAACGGAGAAGAAAAAAATGAATCAGGATTTAGCTACTGTTTCTAATTTTGATCTGGAACATTATTTAGGAACCTGGTATGAAATTGCGCGTTTGCCGATGAAGCACCAACCTGAAGACAGCACTGATATTTCTGCAGTTTATAGCCTGAATGAAGATGGTACTGTTCGGGTCCAGAACCGTTGTCTGGATGGCGGTGGAAAGCTGGATGAAGCAATTGGAGAGGCCAGTATTGTTGATGCAGAGCATGGCAAGCTGGAAGTCAGCTTCTTGCCTGAAGGTTTGCGCTGGGTGCCTTTTACCAAAGGAGATTACTGGGTGCTCAAACTGGATGAACAGTATGAAACTGCTCTGGTCGGGGAGCCACACATGAAGTATCTATGGCTACTGCATCGTAAACCAACGCTGGATGAGGCCACCAAACAGCAATATCTGGCCTATGCAGAATCACTGGGTTATGACCTGTCTGATCTGATTCATACCGTTCATACGGGCCAACCCACCGCTTAAACAAAATAAATTGAACCATTCAAAGGCATCTCTCAAGGATGCCTTTTTTATTGCGATTGCTCTCTGGTTGAATCAGTTTTATCGCTATGCGGAAGTACTAAAAAAAATGTTATGATGAACGCAATTTTGAGTTGCTCAGTTCAAAGAAAAGCAATTTTCAACAAATTTTAAGAGAGACCTATGCGCCAATATCTTGACCTTTTACAACATATCCTCGACCACGGCGGTGATAAAGGCGACCGTACCGGAACAGGTACACGCTCGGTATTTGGTCATCAGATGCGCTTTGATCTTTCTAAGGGATTTCCCCTACTCACCACCAAAAAAGTTCACTTCCGTTCCATCGTGATTGAACTGTTGTGGTTCCTGAAAGGTGATACCAATGTAAAGTATCTTCAGGACAACAAAGTCACGATTTGGGATGAATGGGCAACTGCGGAACAGACAGCGCGTTTTGGCCGTCCTGAAGGCGAACTTGGTCCGGTATATGGTCATCAGTGGCGTAACTTTGGCGCAACCAAAAATCCAGATAGCAGCTATAAACAGGATGGTTTTGACCAGATCCAATGGCTGATCAATGAAATCAAGACCAATCCAAATTCACGTCGTCTGATTGTCTCTGGCTGGAATCCGAATGAAGCGGGTCAAGTGGCATTACCACCCTGTCATACCCTATTCCAGTTTTTTGTGCATAATGGCAAACTCTCTTGCCAGCTGTACCAGCGTAGTGCCGATGTGTTTTTGGGCGTCCCGTTTAACATTGCCAGCTATGCCCTGCTGACGCATATGATTGCGCAGGTCTGTGATCTGGACGTCGGTGATTTTGTCTGGACCGGTGGCGATACCCATTTATATGCCAACCACTTTGAACAAGCACAATTACAATTGAGTCGTGAGCCACTTGGTCTATGCCAGTTAAAATTGAACCCTGAAGTCAAAGACCTGTTCGATTTTAAATTTGAAGATATTGAAATTGTCGGTTATGAATCACATCCAGGTATCAAAGCACCTGTCGCTGTTTAATGTTCTTTATTCTAAAGTTCCCTCTCCTCCTAGGAGAGGGCTAGGGAAAGGCCTTTTACCATGCGTAACGCCTCTCCCTTGCAAAATATATTCCCAGGCCTAAAGCATGAAGGCAGTCAATATAGATTTTTAACCTTTCCTTCGTACAAGTAAAACATTACACGAAGAACTTTGGGTTTGATGAGAAGGATTCAATACATGTCATTTCAAGATTTAGAAGTTGTACACGTCGTGGCAATGGATCAGCAGCGCTGTATTGGCAAGGACAATGACCTGCCTTGGCACATCTCAGCAGATCTTAAACATTTCAAGGAAATCACTCAGGGCGGCGTAATTGTGATGGGTCGCAAAACGCTTGAATCCATGGGCCGTGCCCTGCCCAAACGTGTGAACTGGGTGATTACCCGGGATGCCGACTGGTCTTTTGAAGGCACTAAAGTTGCGCATACGATTGAGGATGCCTTGAATCAGGCTGTAGCAGATGTAAAAGCCTCGGAAAATCCGAAGTCCATTTATATTATTGGCGGCGGCGAAATATTTAAACAGACCCTGGATATCGCTGATCGTCTGGAACTCACCCATGTCGAACTAGATGTAAAAGGTCATGCCTATTACCCGGAGATTCCGGCCGAGTTTGAAAAAGTTGCATCAGAACAACATATTGATGACAAATCCGGTATTGCATTTGAGTTCGCAACATACAGAAAATAAAGCCTATTTTCTATAAAAGATTGAGCATGCAAGGACGCAAAAAACCGGAAAAGCATTGGAGCCTGTGGTTACTCGGCAGTCTGTTTAGTTTATTTGTCCTGTGTTCAAGCTTGTGGTTAAGCCTGATGCTCTGGGTACAACAGCCTTTGGGTAAAATTGGCAGCATAATTCTGATAGGTCTTTGGCTCGCATTTGCACTGGTTGTTCTCGGAATTTATTTTACTCGGCATCTGATTTCCCGCCAGGTGGATACCGTACTCTATCTGCTGGCCTTTCTGTTCAGCTTGTTGGCTTACTTCAGCATGGAGCCACGTCAAGATCGTGACTGGAACCCTGAAGTTTCCAGGCTGCTCTCCTATGAACAGCGAGGCAATCTGGCCACCCTGCACAATATCCGTAATTTCGACTGGCAACCGGATGGCCGCTATACTGAGCGCTGGGAAAGCCGCAGTTTTGATCTGAACCAGATTACCGGAGTGAATATCATCACGTCTTACTGGATGGGACCAAAAATTGCTCATACTCTGGTCAGCTTCGATTTTGCTAATCAAAAGCCACTCACCTTTTCGATTGAAATCCGCAAGGAGAAGAATGAGAATTTTTCAGCGATAGGTGGCTTTTTCCGAAAATATGAATTGAGTCTGGTGGCATCGGACGAAAAGGATATCATTTATACTCGCAGCAATGTCCGCGGCGAACAGGTCTATTTCTTTCCGGTAAAGATGCCACAAGCTCAAGCCAAAGCATTATTTGTGGAATATCTCCATCAGGTCGATGCACTGGCCAAACAGCCGAAATGGTACAACACCCTGACCAGTAACTGTACTACGCTGGTCTTTGATATGGTGCAGGCAGTTTCGCAACAACAATTGCCCTCAGATTATCGGTTACTTGCCTCCGGCTATTTACCGAACTATCTTTATGATCTGAAAGTACTGGATCAGTCCTGGGATATGCATACCTGGTATCAGCGAGCACACGTTAATCCACGGGTGAAACAGACCGCCGAGCTGTCCAGTCAGGATTATTCACATCTGATCCGGCAGGGCCTGCCAAAACCAGACATGTGATAACTCTACAGTAATATCCACTTCAATAAAGATACAAAATCAACTGGAACCTTAATCATTTTTTTGTTTAGATACAAATGGCTAATCTATGATCAGGGTATCTCTCATGCTAAAAAAATTTACTGCCATCGCCATTTTAGGTTCGGTCTTAACGGTCATGGGTTGTGAAACTGTCCCATCTACCGCCACCACACAAACCGCGAATCATTTACAACTTTTGCAGAATCGCACTTGGATCGCTACCCAGATTGGCAATACTGAAATCAAGACAGTACCAGCAGCAAGCAATATTCCAAGCCTGCAATTTGATGCCAGCACCCAGCGTGTTTCAGGTTCAGATGGCTGTAACCGGATCATGGGCAGCTATACAGCGGGTAAAGACACCTTGAATTTGAGTCAAATGGCCACTACACGCATGGCCTGTATGAATAATGGTCAACTAGATCAAAAATTTAATGAAGCTTTAAGCAAAGTGACGCATTATCAAGTATATGGAAAAACATTGAAACTGTTGGATCGACATGGCAACTTGTTAATCCAGCTGGAAAGTGCGGTTCAGCCACGCTAATAAGCCTCCTACAAAAAGCCTGCATTTACAGGCTTTTTTATCTTTCATACTGGTGGGCTAGAATTAAACCATCAGCCTATTTCAATTGAATGAGGAATCAACCATGCAACAAGCACTTTTCGGTGGTGGATGCTTTTGGTGTACTGAGGCGGTATTTTTACAAATCCAGGGAGTCCAGCAGGTTCTGAGTGGCTATGCAGGTGGCCATACGACTAATCCCAATTATGATGACGTGTGCGGGGGTGAAACCGGACATGCTGAAGTGATTCTGATCGATTTCGATGAAAACCAGATCAGTTATACACAGTTACTTGATGTATTTTTTGCAACCCATGATCCAACAACCTTGAACCGTCAGGGCAATGACGTTGGCACCCAATATCGTTCTGTGATTTTTTATCTGAATGATGAGCAACAACAACAGGCACAGCAGGCGATTGATGCCCTGAAAGCCGATGGTATCAATATCGTGACTGAACTCAGCCCTGCCCCGACTTTTTATCCTGCAGAAGAATATCATCAGAACTTCTTTGCCAAGAATCCCACTCAAGGCTATTGCAATTTTGCCATTCCACCAAAATTGAACAAATTACGCAGTAAGTTTACAACCTTGTTAAAAACTCATTAAGTTTCATGAAAAATAGGCATAAAAAAAGCGACTGCAATCAGTCGCTTTTTTTACTCACTGAATCTTAGTTATCAGTTGCAAAAGCGATATCGCTGAGTCCGGCTCCACTCGCGCGCGACATGACTTGCGCCACCGCATCATAACGTGATTCTTTATCTGCTTTCAGCACAATCGTCGGCTGACGTTCAGACTGTCCGGCTTCATTGAAGCGGGTTTCAAGCTGCTCTAACGTCAGTACATCGCCATTCCAAGCAATGTCACCTTCTGCATTGATACTGATGGTGACATTTTCAGGCGGCAGATCGATAATTTCCGCAGTAGTTTGTGGCAAGGTTAATGGAATTGACGGGTTCGCAACGGTCGCTGTCACCAGAAAGATGATCATCAATACCAACATAATGTCGATGAGTGGAATGAGGTTCATCTCATTCATGCCTACATCGTTGTCTTCACCCAGTTGAAAAGCCATTAAGCTTGACCTCCCACGAAACTTTGTTGCGTAATCTGCGCATCAGATTTTTTTGCAGCAGATTCCTGTTGCAGCATGGTATCAATCAACAGACCATGCGCCTGATCTTGCAGTTCATGTGCCAGGCCACGATTCATACGCACACAGATGTTATATGCCAGTACCGCAGGAATCGCGACGGCCAGACCCAATCCGGTCATAATCAAGGCCTCACCGACTGGGGTTGCTACTTGTGCAAGGCCAGCCTGACCACTTTTACCAACCGCAACCAGTGCATGGAAAATTCCCCATACCGTACCGAACAAACCGACAAAAGGTGAAATTGAAGCAATTGTACCAAGAACCGATACACCTTTTTCGGCATTGGCTTTCTCTGCTGAAATCTGGCGTAACAGCGCCTGTTCTGCCACTGCCTTACGCTGTTCAAAGCCCAAAGGAGCCAGTTTGGTTTTCAGTTTTTCCAATGCCTGAGATAACTGAGCATAGGCAATCTGTTTCAATTGGCGAGTGCCCATCAAACGCAGCACAAAAATGGTCCATGTCGCAATCGACATTGCCAATAACACGAAATACAGCGTTTTACTGACTGCATCAGCGTGTTGCCAATAAACTGAAAAGTTCATATTCGAACTCCTAATGGGTTAGCCGTTATTTAACCTGAAAATCGAAAGGCTGTTCCACACGGGTTGGATAAGCCACACCATTTTCAACATATTTGGTGAGTTGTGCACGACGTACCGCTGCTTCTACTTTGCGCGTTACTGCCGGGCTACAATCTGAGTTTCGTGCAGTCGCGGAGACCACTTTGCCCTGTTCATTTGCTGCCACGTCCACTACCAGCGAACAGGCTGATTTTAATTCACCCGAAGATAATGAAACTTTCGGTGAACGCTGCCAAGAAACACCTCCGCCAATCGATACACTTTTCGGTGATGGAGGTGCAGGGGGCGCCACAGGTGCAGGTGGTGCAACTGGAGCGGGTGCCGGTTTTACTTTAGTTTCAGTGACCACGGTTGGCACTACCGGAGCCGGAGTCGGTTTTGCTTCAACTGGCGGTGCTGTGACTACTTTAGGCGCTTCCACCTTTTTCACCTGTTCAATTTTTTCTACTTTTTTGGGTGGCGGTAGCAGCGGTTTTTCTACAATTTTGACTTCTTTTTTAGGCTTAGGTGGCTCTTTTTGTGGCTCGGCCTTTGGCTTTGGCGGTAAAGGTTTCGGTGCCTCCTGAAGTTTGACAAAGCGCACTTTTAAGGGCTGCTTATCAATGGGTGTCAGTTCAGGCGCTTTCATCTGGCTGATCGCATATAACACCCCCACATGCCCAACAAGTACAGCCGCAACGATAGAGATGATTTTCTTTTTCATCTGATTCGGCGGTGTAGGCATTTGGGGCGCAGCAACTTGACTCATTAAATCTATTACCTTGAGGAGATGATGTGAAACAAACTATCAAGCTCATCGGTTAGCACAATTAAAGTATGCCAATAATAAATGAGAAGTGTTTTCATTTGCAACTGCTAATCTTAGCTTTGACTGATTTTTTTTGCATCAAAACAAAAAAAGGCACACTAAAAGTATGCCTTTTTAAAATCCAATGCAAGTCTTATTGGAACACGACAGTCTTGTTACCATCGACAATAATACGGTCTTCCAGATGCCATCTGACCGCACGGGCCAATACATTACGCTCTACATCCTGACCCAGTTCACGTAACTGTTCAACAGTAAAGTCATGGTTCACGCGCTCCACATCCTGCTCGATGATTGGCCCCTGATCCAGATCAGCTGTCACATAGTGGGCAGTTGCACCAATCAGTTTGACACCCTTGTCATAAGCCTGCTTGTACGGATTGGCACCCACGAAAGCTGGCAGGAATGAATGGTGGATATTGATCACTTTCATTTCCCACTTGCTGACAAACTCTTCATCCAGAATCTGCATATAACGCGCCAGTACCAACAGGTCATTGCCCTGCATCAACTGGTCAATTTCTTCATAAGCCTCACGCTTGTTGTCTTTGGTTACTGGCACCACTTCAAATGGAATACCAAAGTTTTCAACTGCTTCGCGTAAGGTCTCGTGATTCGATACCACTTTGGTAATTTCACAAGGTAAACCACCACGTGCATGACGCCATAATAGTTCCAGCAAGGCATGATCAACCTTGGACACCAGAATACCGACTTTCTTCACATCACTGACCAGAGCCAGACGCCATTGCATGCTATAGCGTTCCGCTACATTCGCTGCAAAAGTCTGGATAATGCTTTCTTTGCGACTTTGAAGATTATCTAATTCAAATTCAACGCGCATGAAATAACGTCCGCCCTGTGCTGCTGTCGCATATTGGTCAAGCGCAGTAATGTTAGCACCTTGATGATACAAGAAGCTTGAAACAGCCTGCACGATGCCCGGCTTGTCTTCACAAGTAATCAATAAACGTGCGGTGTTAGCAGTCGTCATATTCATGTTGGTTTAAGTCACTAATCAGTTAAATTAAAAAATAAGCCGAGTATTCTAGCGCGTTTCTTGGATATTCTGAATAGTTTGTTCAGATTCAGCGTCTTTAGCAGCCGACAGGCTGGCAAAAAGTTCGGAAGAGCCCAGACTATTCAATAACCCTTCATAGGTTTGACGACTTTCGCCACGCAAATAGGCCCCTTCCAAGAATACCATCTGGCGCAGTGCCTGCCAGACCCATTTTTCTTCCAGCGTATTGGAATCGGTCAGATGGCCTGACATATACAGGAAGTTGGTCCAGTTGGTCAGTACAATCCACAGGTTGATGATCAGGGCTTCAATTTCTGAATCGGTCATTTCCATCAGGCCTGCATTGACAAAGCCTTTATAGATTTTCTGGCCCTGCTGCATCACCTGTCCGGCAAAGCGGGGATACAACTTGCGAAAATCTTCGTTATTTTCTACCAGATGATAGACATCCCGATGCAGGAAACGATAAGCCCATAGCTGACTACTCAGTACCTGAAAGTAATGCACCTTGTCATTGGCGTCCAGCGCACGGTCATCCGGCAAGGCCAGCATCTCCAGCGTTTGCTGCTGGTACTGTTCCATCAATTCTTTAATAATTTCATTTTTATTGCGGAAATGATAATACAGGTTGCCTGGGCTCATGCCGAGTTCAGCCGCAATGTGATTGGTGGTGACGGACCGTTCGCCACGCTCATTAAACAGCTGCAAACTAAGCTGCAAGATACGCTCTTTAGTTTTTAAGGTTTTGGTTTGGGACATCCTAAAATAACCATTCAGTTCGTGCATTAGCAGGCTAACACACAAAGTCACTTGACTAATTAGAGTATTTGCTCTAAAAATTAATTAATCGATTTTTGAATATGGTAGTGCGGCATGAACAGTCACACAAAAACAACATCAATGACACCACATTTCTTTGATAGCCAGTACCTCAATGAAGTCTTGGCACAACAAAAACACGCTTACTTACACTACCCTCTGCCAACTGCAAAGGAACGTATCGATCGTTTAGCTCGGCTTAAGCGTATCTTAGTTAAGTATCAAGATCAATTTGCTGAAGCAATTAATCAGGACTATGGTAACCGTTCGATCGGGGAAACCAAAATTGGTGAACTGCTCACCTGTCTGGAACATGTCAAATATTACAGTAAAAACCTGACCCGCTGGATGAAACCCTCCAAACGTCATGTCGGCATTATTCACCAGCCAGCCAAGGCATGGGTACAATATCAGCCTTTGGGCGTAGTCGGAATTATTGCACCGTGGAATTATCCGCTGCTACTGTCTATCGGTCCGCTGATCTGCGCTCTGGCTGCAGGCAACCATGCCATGATCAAGATTTCCAGTGCATCGGCTGCCTTTGGTGCAGTGCTGGAAAAAGCCCTGGCCGAAGCCTTTCCGAAAGAATTGGTCGCGGTGGTGAATGGTGGCGGTGTCATCTCGGATGCATTCTGCCGTTTGCCGTTCGATAAGTTAATTTTCACCGGCTCGACGGCAGTCGGTAAAACCGTGATGGCGGCGGCTGCCGAAAATCTGGTGCCAGTGATTCTGGAACTCGGCGGTAAATCACCGGTACTGGTGCATCCATCCATTGATCTGCGTGATGTAGCTCAGCGTGTCGCCGTTGGCAAGCTCTGGAATGCAGGCCAGACCTGTGTGGCACCCGACTATATGTTCCTGCCACGTGGCAAGACGGCTGAATTTATTGATCATTTTAAGGCTTGCGTAGAAAGCATGTATCCGGATATCACCCATAACCAGGACTACACCTCGATTATCAATGACAAACAATATAACCGTCTGGAAGGTTATCTGGATGATGCACGCGAGCAGGGTGCGCAAGTCATTGAAATTAATCCGCGCAGTGAAAATTCGGCTGATCTGCGCAAGATTGCACCGACCATCGTGACCAATGTCACTCCAATGATGCAGATCATGCAGCATGAAATCTTTGGCCCACTGCTTCCAATCATGGAATATGATCAAATTGATGATGTCATCGACTTTATTAATAGCCGTCCGCGTCCACTTGCTTTATACTACTTCGACTTTGATCAGGCGCGTGCTGATTATGTCGCACAGCGTACCCATTCAGGGCATTTTGGGCAAAATACGGTACTGACCCATGTTGCACAGGACGACTTACCATTTGGGGGTGTCGGTGCATCAGGTATGGGTAAATACCACGGTCCAGAGGGCTTCTTCAGTTTGTCGCATGAACGCTCAGTAATGTCGAATCCAAAGCTGTATAGCTTGAAATACATTCTGCCGCCGTTCAATAAACCGATTCACAAGCTGATTTCGAAGACCCTTCTCCGCTAAATGATCAAGGCATGAGCTATCGATATAGTTCGTGCCGCGTTTTGACGGAAATCGCTTGTCTTTTAAGCGCATTTTTGATATAAAACGCCCCTTGAATGATTTCAATCCGTTTATTTTTGACTGGCCATACAGATTTGCTGTTGGCTAAATCAATGGAGTTACACCATGTCTAAGGTTTGCCAAGTTACCGGCAAGCGTCCAGTCGTTGGTAACAACGTCTCACACGCCAACAACAAAACTAAGCGCCGGTTCGAGCCGAACCTGCACCACCACCGTTTCTGGTTAGAAAGCGAAAAACGTTTTGTACGTCTTCGTTTAACCACTAAAGGTATGCGTATTATCGACAAATTGGGCATTGAAAAGGTTGTTGCTGACCTGCGTGCTCAAGGTCAAAAGATCTAAGGAGTCTGAACCATGCGTGATAAAATTCGCTTAGTTTCTTCAGCTGGTACAGGTTATTTCTATACCACGACTAAGAACAAACGTACTATGCCGGAAAAAATGGAAATCAAAAAATTTGATCCAAAAATCCGTCAACACGTAATCTTCAAAGAAGCTAAAATCAAATAATTTTAGTTTCTTTAAAAAAGCGGCCTTTTCAGGTCGTTTTTTTTTGCACTTTTTTTATCCGGCTTGATAAACTTTCTGAATGTTTTGGCATTTTTTGTGCTTATTTCCCAATAAACCTAACTAAAGGAGTATTTAGTGCCACATGATGTAGAGCTCATTATATTACTCGCTGTTGGTTTTGGCTTAGCTTTAGTCTTTGGCTATCTCGCAGCACGACTGCGTCTTCCCCCTTTGATCGGCTATTTGATTGCCGGTGTGCTGATTAGTCCTCATACGCCGGGTGTGGTCGGTGATATTCATCTGGCCAACCAGTTGGCAGAACTAGGCGTCATGTTCCTGATGTTTGGTGTCGGGATGCATTTTTCCCTGAACGATCTGATGCAGGTACGCCGGATTGCCCTGCCTGGTGCGATTTTACAGATTGCAGTTGCCACCTTGCTCGGGGTAGGTATCTCAATGCTGTGGGGCTGGAATTTTGGCTCAGCACTGGTCTTTGGCTTAAGCCTATCCTGTGCCAGTACCGTGGTTCTACTCAAAGCGCTCGGAGACCGTGGCCTGCTGGATTCGATCAATGGCCGAATTGCAGTTGGCTGGTTACTGGTCGAAGATCTGGTGATGGTATTAGCGCTGGTCTTGTTACCTGCAACTGCAGTGCTACTCGGTGGTCAGGCCCTGGAAGGTGCAAGCGATGAAAATATCTGGCTCACTTTAGGCATTACCCTGCTTAAAGTCGCAGGCTTTATTGCTTTCATGCTGATTATTGGTAAGCGCTTGATTCCAATGATCATACAGGTAGTGGCACGTCTTGGTTCACGTGAGCTGTTCACCTTAACCGTGGTGGCTGCTGCTGTTTCTATCGCCTTCGGCGCTTACAAGATTTTTGGCGTTTCTATGGCTCTGGGTGCGTTTTTTGCCGGTATGGTGGTAAAAGAGTCTGATTTCAGTCATCGCGCCGAAGAGGAAACTTTGCCACTGCGTGAAATTTTCTCGATTTTATTCTTTGTCTCTGTCGGCATGCTGTTTGATCCGCGTATCCTGCTGGAACAGCCCTTACATGTACTGGCAGTGGTCGGCATTATCATGATTGGTAAGACCATTGCAGCCATGGCACTGGTACTGTTCTTTCGTTATCCGATCAATACAGCCTTGACCGTCGGTGCTTCGCTGGCACAGATTGGTGAGTTCTCCTTTATTTTGGCTGCGCTCGGTGTATCCCTTAACCTGCTATCGTTAGAGGGACAAAACCTGATTCTGGCAGGTGCCTTGATTTCAATCACCCTCAACTCTTTCGTTTTCTCTGCGATTGAACCCGTACAAAAATGGATCCGGGAGCGCTCAACTTTGGCTCGCTTACTGGAACGCAGTGGTGACCCGCTGGCGATGTTACCTGATGAAGTTTCACAAGATTATTTGCGCGATCAGGTGGTGATTATTGGCCATGGTGAGGTTGGGCGGCGTATTACCCGGTCATTGATGGAAGAGAACATTAAGGTGGTGATTGCCGAAGAAAACCGTGACATCGTAGAAAATCTGCGTGAAAAAGGTATTGCTGCGGTTTCCGGTATTGCCACTGAAGCTGGCGTTCTCATTCAGGCGCATATTCAGCACGCGCGCTTATTGGTCATTTCCCCTATGGATATAATCGATATCCATAAAATTGTCGACATTGCCAAGACTTTGAATCCCCAAATTCAGGTACTGGTCTGTGCAGAAAGTAAGGAAGAAGCTGAAGCAATCCGTCGGGATAATATTGGTGAGGTATATTATGCCAAAGAGGAAATGGCAAAAAATATGAGTAATCATATTTTAAACCAGATTGAAATCGCGCATCAGCATACGCCTTCTCATTAAAAATTTTTCTTTGAATTCCTCCCTATAAAAAAGTTGCCAGATCCGGCAACTTTTTTATAGGAAAGCAGGCACTGAAGCTCTTTCTTGTACTTATAAATCCGCATCACTGCATTTCTGATAAAACCAAAAAAGCACACTGATCGTGTGCTTTTTAAATGGGTTTTAACGATTAACTCATATACTTTGGCTCTTCATCCACAACCTCAGCCTGCCATTCATTGACCTGCTGTTCCAGCAAGCCATATAAGGCCGCCTGAATCATCTGCTGCGCAACAAAAGGAGTCTGCTCTCCAAGTAGAGCTTTTACCTCGTCATTAAACTGAATCATCACCAAAGGCTGTTTATGTGAACCTGCATTGCGTAAAGCCAATGCGCCACCTTCAAGTTGAACGAGTTCTAAAATCGCGTCTTGATTACCAAATAAGTCTTTCAACTGTTCTATAGACATATATCCTCCACGTTCAACATGGCGGCAAAGAGCTGAATGCACTTTGCATCATTAGAGTAATTGATATAGGGTTAAAAATTGTAATTTCAAGTACAGCCGATCTGATTAAAATTCAATCATCTCATTACGAAACCCATCAATTAATTGGGTCAGGTCACGATGCCACTCTCTTAATATAGCAGTATCAGGTAACCATGCTTGTGGAGACTGTGTGACTTTAATGATGAGATTTGAAGAGGTTTCGTCTTCAGGTTCTGGGGTACTTGGTTCTGGCGCATACTGGCATAAACGATAGGCGCGCTTCAGTTCAGCAATGAAACCGCTTTTAGATAAATGCTGTAGCACAGTGACTTCTGGCGAAATCTGGCCTTTGGCCGCCATCAGTTCTTCAATTGATTTCAGGGTCGGATTAGGATCATTCAGGCGATAGTAACGTACCAGTTCCTGCAAAAATGCCAACAAGGCACCATGTAAATGAAAAACAGTTGCCTCACGTTGTGCCTGAGCCTGTTGTACATGTTCGGTTTGCTCTGCCTGCTGGCAGGAAAGACGGGCAAAATACAGTTTTTGATTGGTACGGTCCGCATGATAGCGAGCAACACGGGTCATCGAGATTTCCTAAGGGTTAAAACAAATTTTGGCTTTTATAAAGTAAAAGGTTCGCCTGCATTTCGCAATCAAAAGATGTTTAAAC
This sequence comes from Acinetobacter sp. 197, assembly GCF_048148385.1. NCBI lineage: Bacteria > Pseudomonadati > Pseudomonadota > Gammaproteobacteria > Moraxellales > Moraxellaceae > Acinetobacter > Acinetobacter sp. 197. The sequence continues at coordinate 66,953 of NZ_JAYWZK010000003.1, read as the reverse complement.
TGAATTCATCCAGATCCGACTTCAAAGCATTAAGCCCACTGAGCAAATTGAAATATCCTAAATTACAGCCATAAAAAAGGAGCATCATCTGCTCCTTTTTCTATTTACGCCTGTGGCTTGTCTTCAGCCTGTTTGACACGAATACCTGTGCCATGTAAGCGTAAGGTATTCAAGCCTTTGATCGCTTTAACTGCTTCACGACCATGTGGCATTTCTACAAAGGCGAAGCCTTTAGATTTACCAGTTTCAGCATCCAGCACCAAAGTACAGTTTTCTACTGTGCCGTATTCCTGGAACAGTTTCAGCAATTCGGCTTCTGTGACTGTACGTTCTAAATTACGAACTAAAATTTTCATCTAATAACCTTAAGAAGATAGGCAAAAAATATCAAAAAGCACGCGCCTACTCTACTTTTTGCATGAAACAACTTTGCTATAGTTTAATCGAGATCAATGCCAAAATCTAAATTAATCGACTTGCGTTCAATCAAGGCACTTTTGACGGTTTGCTGCCGGGTTTTGTAATGAGTTTCCGTGGTGCAGAACTGCCGGGTAAGATCATTCAGGAAATAGCTCTCGACTTTACGCCCCTGCTCATCGACCGTTTCCCGCGCCCAATGATTCAGGTTCTGTTTGGTCAGAATCAATTCATTTTTTGCCCGGGTCAATGCTACATACAGCACACGACGCTCTTCTTCGACATCATCAAAATCACCTTGGGCACGTGCATGCGGATAATTCCCCGGCGTGACATTGGCTACATAACATACATTTTGCTCGGTGCCTTTGGCTGAGTGAATGGTAATCAGCGTCACCACATCATGATCGGACTGACGTTCAATTTCCGAGATTGACACCGGATCCAGTACATATTCCTCTAAAAATTCACTCAGCTGCGAATGCTTGGACGCCAGCTGTTTGACCAGTTCAAAATCACTCTGGCGACGTGACCAGTCCTTTTTATAGTTTTCCGCCAACTGAGATTCAATCGCCTGAATCGCAAGGCTGACACAGGCTTGCACTTCGCCTTGGAGCACATTCATCTGCTGCATAATCAGAATGGTTTCTAGCGGTATCTTGCCAAACTGTTCTAATTTCTTTGCAATCTGATCCATTTCAGGTTCAGCCAATAGCTGCTGTGACAGCTTGCTGGCACCTACATCACCTACACCATTCCACAGGGTTAAGAAACGCATCCAGGCAATATCATCCAATGGATTGGCGACCACCCGCAGCATGCTGAGCAAATCTTTGACATGCGCCGTTTCCAGCAGCTTCATGCCACCAATAAAGCGATATGGCACATTGGCCGCGATACAGGCCGCTTCAATATGCCGTGCGGCAAAGCTGGAACGAACCAGAACCATATGCTCGCCCCATTTGCTGCCTTGCAGATAATGGCGTTCTTTAATATCAATCGCAATCCATTTGGCTTCATCAAACTCATTCGGGAAGATATGCATACGCGGCTTAATGCCTTCTCCCCGATACGCTTCCAGACGTTTATCATATTTGATTTCAGACTGATCGAGCAGCCAGTTGGACAGATCCAGAATTTCCTGGGTCGAGCGGTAGTTTTTTTCTAATTTAAAAATTTGCGCATCTGGCACACGTTCTTTGAAATGGTGAATATTTTCAAAGTCTGCACCACGAAAGCCATAAATCGACTGGGCATCATCACCGACACAGAACAGGCTGATCCGGTCTTTGAGTGGCTCCAGCAAAGCCCATTGCAATGGATTGGTATCCTGCATTTCATCCACCAGCATATGTCGGCATATAGAAGCGACATAGTCGACCAGACCTTCGGACTGTGCCAGCGCCGTGGCAACTATCGCCAGAATATCGTCATAATCCAGAAAACTTCGCGCCTGCTTACGTGCTTCATATTCTTTCATGATTTCGGCAATCTGGTCCTTTAAGGCCAGATATTCCGGCATCTGTTTTTCCAGCGCCAGACTGAGTTTTTGCCGGGTGTTCCGAGCAAAGGAATACAAATCACATAATTCCTGAGGCTTAGGCAAATGATTGGGGTTCTTCTTGTCATCACGACCGCGAATCAGGCGGAACATCATCAGCTGATCATCACGATCAATAATCGAAAACTGTTCCAGACCAAAAGCTTTCGGAATACGGCGCAGCAGATACATACAGAAGGTATGAAAGGTCGAGGCCCGCAGTCCCTTGGCTTGTTCACCAAGTGCCAGTTCGACACGCGCCACAATTTCACTGGCAGCCCGGCGGGTAAAGGTCAGAATCTGAATCTGGTTGGCAGGCACGCCCTGTTCAATCAAGTAAGCTGCGCGTGCCACGATGGTCTTGGTTTTGCCACAACCTGCCCCGGCCAGCACCAAACTGTGTTTTGCTTCTGTGGTCGCTGCTTGCTTTTGTTGGGGATTTAATTCATCAATCAGGGTGGCTAAACTCATAGTGTCTCAATGTACTAGGGAGAAAGATAGTTTAACAGAGCAGGCTAGATTCTGGGTGTTCTGCTGTTATTTTCCTTTTGATTTATTGTAGAACTCTTTTTTTGTTTCATGCATTTAAATACAACTAAGTTGATGTTTTACATTTGATTTTATAAGTTAAATATTGGTATAAAAATTACTCAATAAATCTCGTATTTTTTAATAAAAACAAGGATGCTGCAACTTGCATACAACCTATAAAACACTCAGCGCTTTGATCATGAGCTTTGGCATGTATTCAAATTTACATGCAGAAACAGTTTCTATAGAAATGACACCCGAAGTCTGCTTAAAAGACCTTGAATATACCGCCCACCTCATCCTTGAAAATGATGCAGGGATTATTGCCAAAAGATGGACCACCTACCCTGAACAGATTCAACAGATTTTCAATCAACAAAAAGAAAAACTTCAGGGTGTAAAAACCGTTGTGGAGTGTCAAAAAATTATTCGACCTTTCATGAAATCCATTCGAAATGGTCATTTAGGTATTAGTATTCATCCAGATGCACAAGCAGCACAACAGCAATCTTCAGACACGCAAGTACCAATTGAAGTGATAACAGAAAATAAAGCTGAGAGAGTTACCACAAAAAAACTATCTGATTCCACCACCTTACTAACCATTTTATCTTTTGACTATGCTCTGTATGAAAAAATTCAGCAGGTGGTATCCAGTAATCAAGATAATCTTTTAAAAGCACCGTATTTGATTATTGACTTGCGTAACAATGGTGGCGGCAGTGACCAAACAGCTGAAGTATTATATAAGATTTTAGGGGAAGCGAAGTACTGGAATACCTCTCCACAAATTTATGCCTCCTCTACCAATATTGACGGATGGGAAGCATACAAAAGCTTTTTAACAGATGAAGATTCACTGACTCATCTCAATAAAACAATTAAAAAAATGCGTGAACAGCAAAATCAATGGGTCAGTATGAGTTCATACAAAGAATCGCAAGAGGTGGTTACAAGCAAAGATATTTTAGCAACACCGCAAAAGGTGGTAATCTTGATCGATAAAAATTGCGGTAGCTCATGCGAACAATTTGTATTAACTGCGCAGCAAAATCCTCGTGTGGTCACGATGGGGCGGCCAACCTATGGCGCTCTTGATGCCTCAAATGTGATGGAAAAGACCTCGCCTTCCAAGCAACTTCAAATTTACTATGCATCAACCTATATTCACCGCCCTGCAGGTAAAGAAATTGACGGCCTTGGCATCCCGCCAGCCATCAAACTACCAAAACCACAAAACCAAGCTGAATATAGTGCCGAAATTCAACTTGCACAGCGTTATTTAGAACAAGGTCTATAATGACTGTGATGTCTAGCTTTTAAACCTATTGTACTAAATCCAAATCAGCACAAACTTTCGAAACTGCTAATTGCAGATTTACTTCTGCATTTTTTAAGGCTTCTTCTAAAGGACAATCTGGTGGATTAATACCAATAATCTGGCTAAATCCTGATTCAAACAGATCCTCAATTCCTTCACCGACTAGACCCGCAAAAGCAATCACAGGTTTATTCAATTGTTTGGCCACTTGTGCCACCCCAAATGGTGTTTTACCGAATTTGGTTTGAAAATCAATTTTACCTTCACCAGTCAGGACATAATCTGCCTGAGCTATTTTCTCGCTCAATTGAACCTGTTCAATCATCAGTTCCACCCCGGAACGAATAGAGGCAGCGGTGAATGCCATTAAACCAAAACCCAGTCCACCGGCTGCACCCGCACCTGCAACATGACGATGATCATGGCCAATCTGCCTAGCGGCTACATCGGCAAAATGACCAAGGTTTTGATCCAGCTGCTTGACCATTTCCGGCATTGCCCCTTTCTGTGGGCCAAAGATTATCGATGCACCATGTGGTCCACACAGCGGATTATTGACATCTGATGCAATGACTATTTCAGTATCTGCTAAACGTGGATCCAGTCCAGATAAATCCATTGATTTGACCAGATCTAAGTTTCCACCACAGACCTGAATTGGCTCACCTACATGATTTAAAAACCGCACGCCCAGTGCCTGAGCCATCCCTGCACCAGCATCATTGGTAATACTGCCACCCAGCCCAATGATGATTTTTTTCACTCCCAGATCCAATGCCTGTTTAATCATCTCTCCTGTGCCATAGGTTGACGTGAACATCGGATTACGCTGTGAAGGTGGTAATAAATGAATGCCATTGGCCTTGGCCATTTCAATCACGGCGGTTTGACCTGCGTCCATTAAACCCCAATAGGTATGAATACGTTGCTCAAACAGTGGCCCGGTCACTTCACATGGAATTTGCTGTCCCCTTAGGCTTGAAATTAGCGCATCGACAGTTCCTTCACCACCATCAGCCATCGGTACCTGTATGATACAGGCATCCGGAATGACTTTCTGGATACCCCGCTGCATTGCTCCACATGCCTGTTGAGCACTCATACTTTCTTTAAAGGCATCTGGTGCAAGAACAAAGATTTTTGACATATAGCGACGATCACTCTTTTTGGTATCTCTACAGTATCAAAAAGAGTGTATATAATGCTCTTAAAACAAAGGATTAAACCTTAGAAGAACTTTTCGGAACCTCACGGCGAATATAGGAAGCAAGCATCAGGTAGTTAATACCCTGAAATAAAATATCAACGGCTAGAAACAAGCCCAACACCCAGAACGGAGCATCTGGTGTCCGCAAGATCATGATTCCGGCCAGGAGAGTCAGTATGCCGGAAAACAGGATCCAGCCCCATCCCGCCATTGGCCGGAATACAAAGGCATTTATTAAGCGGATGACTCCTGCAATAATCAGGATAATGGCCAGAACATTGGTTAGAACGATCGCGGTTTGCACGGGTGTGGTAAAAGCAAAATATCCGGCGACTAAATACAGCAGGCCAAATAAGGCCCAGAACCAGCGCATACCGCCCTCAAAAATCTTGAAGGATGCGATAATATGTAAGACCCCACCGACCATCATCAGCACGCCAAATATAAATACTGCAGATAAGGTTGCCACAGGTAAGGTCGCCAATAAGATCAAACCAAAAATAACCAGCAAGATACCAAAGAGCAGATACCATTTCCGGTTTCGATGTAAGGAATCGAATACAAGGTCATTACCTACTGTTTTCATTTTTATTCTTCTTGATGCTGTTCGTTTAATTTATCTTAAGCGATTTAATTGACCATACTGTATAAAAAATGCAACTTTCATGTCATGACTTCAAGCTGGCAACAGCTATGGGGTCAGTGACAAGGAGGTTGTTATTCTTTCCACCCAAGTTCAATGGCTGTGATCGCATTAATTAATGTCTGCTCTAAAGCATCTGGCATTTTGCTGGTCGTTTGAGAAGTGGGAATATGACCTGCCATCAGCTCTGCTTTGGCTTGCGGAAACAAAGGTTGCTGATCTGGAAATGCATAACCCACCGGATAAAGCGGCTGTCCTGTCGCTAAATCATATTTGTCCGAGGCCCCAAAAGCATGCAGCAACTCATGTACCAAGACAATTTTATTCTGTTCAGCCTGTTTTTTGGAGGCAAATAAATTGACTGATCCAATCCGGCCTTTTTGCAAGGCAGTTGAATGCCTTAATTGCTTGGTTTGTGCAGGATCATAATAATTTAAATATAAAGTCACACTAGGTGAACCATCAGTACTTTGATGCTGTTTCCAGGCATAAAAACGGAATTTCAAACTCCATAAAACGGTATCGATGAGTGAGGCCTGCTCAGGGACTTTCGGCGGTAAAGCGTTAAGTTCACGACCTAAATTAAAATAAAAATAAGTTGGCTGACCACGATATTGCTGTGCTGCTTTTTCCAGATATTCCCTGGCTCCATTCAGATCCTGACCCGACAGTTGCTGGATATATTGCTGTGTGGTCGGCAATCCATCAGCATTAATCGGATGTAGCAATACCATAACCGGTTTGGACCAGTTCTGATTTTGGTCCCGATAGGCATTGACTGCAACAATCAACAAGATGATTAATAAAATCAGAATCCGAATCTTTTTCCACATGGCAGTTACACGCTCTGTTTTTTTATTTTTCTTAAATACATCTGGCTCATTTCAATCTTGGTTTCAAAAAGATTTAGAGTTTTAATTAAACCTGACAATTTGGCTCTACCATAGTTACGAGAATCAAAATCAGGTTTTACTGCACTGATATACTGCCCGACCATACTTAAATTCGCCCAACCATTTTCATCCGCATTATCTTTTACAGCTTTATAAATCAGATTCAGCGTAGCCCGATCCATCCCTTCAGGAAGATTTGAATTTTCCTTAGGTGGAGTCACCATCTTATGGTCTAAAGATTTGTCAGAGCTTACTCCTTTCTTCGGGGAAGTATTAGCGAGTTCATCCTCTTCCTGCTGCTTGATATCAATGTCTGCAATCAAGTTTTCCACATAAATAAACTTATCACATGCTTTTTTAAAAGCTTCTGGAGTCGTTTTCTTTCCAAAACCATACACACTCAAGCCATTTTCACGGATTCTTGAGGCTAAGGGGGTAAAATCACTATCACTGGAGACGATACAGAAACCATCCAAAGCACCTGCATATAACAAGTCCATGGCATCAATAATCAGGATCATATCCGTGGCATCTTTACCCTTGGTATAGGCGAATTGTTGTACCGGAGTAATAGCAAGTGGAAGTAGCACATCTCGCCATTTCTTTAAAGTTTCGCTGCTCCAGTCCCCATACACACGTTTGACACTGGCAATGCCATATTTCGCAACTTCTTCCAAGACTGATGAAATCGCATTAATAGAAGAATTATCGGCATCAATTAATACAGCAAACTTTTTGGTCTGAATATCCACATTTACCCCAAAATATTATTTTTAATTTTTTCTATAAATGATTCTGACATAAAAAATGCCGACTTTCGTCAGCATTTTTTCAATTTTGAAGTTTAGGCTTCCACCCATTTTCCGTCCTGATAAACCAGAGACCATTTGGTCTGCTTGCCTTCAGCATTTTCTGAACCAATATATTGTGACTGGTTCTTACGGCTAAATTTCACCAGCGTTGGATTCCCTTCAGGATCAACATCCGGTGCCTGCAAGATAAACTGGTATTTCGGGTCGAGCTGGTCGGCCACGGTACGCAATTCTGCCACTTTCGGTGCCCGGGTTTCACGGACTTTCGGAAACTTGCTTGCTGCCAAGAACAAACCGGCTGCACCGTCACGCAGCACAAAGAAATCGTCATGCTTGGTGGAACGCAGATGTTCCATCTTGATCGGATCAACGCGTGGTGGCGCAGGCTGACCATTTTTCAGAACTTTACGGGTATTCTCACAGCTGGTGCAGGCAAAGTATGGACCAAAACGACCCGTCTTCAGCTGCATTTCACCATCACATTTATCACATGGAATGCTCGGACCATCATAGCCCTTGATCTTGAACTCGCCTTCTTCCAGCTCATAACCATCACAATCCGGGTTGTTTCCGCAGATATGCAGTTTACGACCGCCATCAATCACATAGCTGTCCATTGCAGTGCCACAGACTGGACAACGTTTTTTTGACATCAGGTCTGCAGTTTCTGCCGCATCATCATCTGACAAAGCTGCCAGAGATTCAACCGGAGTCAGGTTTAGCGTGCCTTTACAACGTTCTTTGGGTGGCAGGTTATAACCCGAACAACCCAGGAATACACCCGTTGTTCCGGTACGGATCTGCATCGGACGGTCACATTCCTTACAATGTACCGCATCGACTTCCACAGGCTGATTGCGGCGCATGCCGTTTTCACCCTGTGCCGTGGTCAAACGCTGCTTGAAGTCGCCGTAGAAGCTGTCTAACAGCTCTTTCCAGTTACGTTCACCATCTGCGACTTTATCAAGCTGACCTTCAAGGTCTGCGGTAAAGTCATAGTTCATGAGGTTATTAAAGCTTTCATCCAGACGATCCGTCACGATCTCGCCCATCTTCTCGGCATAGAGACGACGGTTGTCCAGTTTCACATAACCGCGATCCTGAATGGTCGAGATAATCGCAGCATAGGTCGAAGGACGGCCAATGCCTTTCTTCTCGAGTTCTTTCACCAGCGAGGCTTCAGTAAAGCGTGCCGGTGGCTTGGTAAAATGCTGAGAAGGATCGAGCTTTTCAAGCTTTAATACTTCACCCACTTTCACAGCAGGCAACAGCACATCATCATCCGACTTGTTCTGACCGCGTACTTTAGTGAAACCGTCAAACACCAAGGTACGACCTTTGGCTTTGAGTTCTACCCCATTAGCATCCACTAAAATCGTTGATGATAAATATTCTGCAGGTGTCATCTGGCAGGCCACAAACTGACGCCAGATCAGGTCATACAGACGCTGTGCATCACGCTCTACACCGGCAAGACTATCGCCTTTGAGTGCGACATTCGATGGACGAATGGCTTCATGCGCTTCTTGAGCACCGGCTTTATTGCCATAACGGTTCGGCTTGGCAGGTAAATATTTTTCACCAAATTCAGATTCGATATGACCACGTACCATATTGACCGCATCATCACTCAAGAAGGTGGAGTCGGTACGCATATAGGTAATGAAACCGGCTTCATACAAACGCTGCGCCAGCATCATGGTTTTCTTCACCGAGAAGCCCAATCGGGTACTGGCGGCCTGTTGCAAGGTTGAAGTGATATACGGTGCGCTTGGATTGACCTTGGTCGGTTTATCTTCACGACTGATGACTTTGTATTCGGCATCTTTGATCAGGTTTAAAAGCGCATCAGTTTCATCTTTGTTGCGCAGTTTGAGCGTCTTGCCATTTTGCTTGACTGCTTCAAGACGAATATCATCTTTTTTCGTCTTGGTATCGGCAAATACCTGCCAGTATTCTTCAGGAATAAAAGCACGAATTTCACGTTCACGCTCAACCACCAGCTTTACTGCAACCGACTGTACCCGACCTGCGGACAGCCCCCGGGCAATTTTTTCCCACAGCAATGGCGAAATCATAAAACCTACCACGCGGTCGAGGAAGCGGCGTGCCTGCTGAGCATTGACTTTGTTGGTATCCAGACGTGCAGGATGCTTGAAGGCATCCTGAATGGCATTTTTGGTGATTTCGTTAAACACTACACGCTGATAACGCGAATCATCACCACCGATGACTTCTTTTAAATGCCAGGCAATCGCTTCCCCTTCCCTATCCATATCCGTTGCCAGATAGACTTCATCGACTTGCGATGCCAGTTTCTTAAGTTCGGCTACCACATGTTCTTTGCCCGGAAGGACTTCATATTTGGCTTTCCAGTCATGTTCCGGATCAACCCCCATGCGGTTAATCAGGGCCAGTTGTGATTTTTCAGCTTTTTCTGCATCTGTCAGTTTGGTACGTGTCGTCGGCTTTTTCTCTGTCGATTTTACAGAACCGCCTGTCGGCAAGTCACGTACATGACCCACCGATGATTTTACGATGTAGTTCGGACCAAGGTACTTATTGATTGTTTTCGCTTTTGCAGGCGACTCCACAATCACTAGGGCACGCTTACTTCCAGCGTCGGGAGACTTCGCTGTGCTGCTTTTTGATGTGGACCGAGGAGCGTTCGCCATAATTAACCGTTAATCCTGTTTATTTCTAAATTAAAGTTCAGCCAAAGCATGTAACAGTGCCTTGATGTCATCAAGTTGTGTTGCTCTAAGGTCAGATTCTTCATCCCAATACATGCCGACACAGTTGGCCTGCATATCAATAGCATAAATGCCTTTTAATGCAATGGGAAAATCTTTAAATTTCTCATCACCCTGCACAATTTCGAGTTTATTATCGACAACACGGGCGCGCATCAGGGGCAAACGGGCTTCCGGCATCAACACACTGTAGTACGCAACCATACTGGCACGGCTTTCAGTCGCCTTCGGGATTTTGGTCCAGTCTGGTGCCACTACCAAACGTGGATGCAGACCCATTTTACGGGCTTTGTCACGCATCAGTCCCAGAGCTTTTTCCCGAGGACTTACACGCAACCCGAAAATCGACCCTATAACGAAAATGATGATGACCACCGTCACCCAGATTCCAGTGTTTTCCATAGTTCAACCTTTATGTTCTATTATTAGAGTTGCATAAGCAGAATATAAAACGCAAGTTTGCACGATGAAATTAATTCAGGAACATTTCATGACTATATAAAATTTCATGACCATTCCAGTAAATATAACCTTTCTCGATCAGCTCCTTAAGCAGCAAGCGGATATCCGATTTGGGAAATAACTGCTCCAGTAAATCACGTAATTCATAAATATCTTTGGGTTTATTACCCTGGAGTTCACGCAGTTTACGCGCCACTTCGAGTTGTACCGGATCAATCCGGCCAAAGTTCTTGAACAGGTCCTGCTGGGCCGACTGGATCGATGACTTGAGCGATTCAGATTCAACAGGAACCTCATCAACTTTTAGCTGGGAAATGACCTGATCCAGTTTTGGATTTTCAACCGGACTTTGTTCATCTAAATCGAGTTGCAGCCATTGTTTCAGGACTTTTTTCCGGAAGCTGATTTGCTCGTCATAACGTTTGACGATTTTCAGGTTAATCAACATGCCGACCACATGCTGGGCTTTTAGCGGCATCACTTGCAGAATATTCGCTACTGAATTTTTCAGGCTTTCCACTGTATGGGGCTTGCCGCTCATTTTCCCTAATGCATCACAGTATTTTTTCACCAGTTGCAAGGCGGGTTTGTTCTTGATGGCGTCCAGACTAGGAAGATGATTCTTAGGTTGATCTGTTGGAATGCTTATCTCATCAGGCTGGATCTGAATCAGGTGACACGGAATATCAGAAGCCTGTAGCATCTGCTGCAACATCTCGCTGCTGTCCATCGCCGAAATCAGCTCAACCTCGGATTCCGGCTCTAATAGCGCCATGAGCTGTCCGACGATCACGGCATATTCATATTCTTTCTGAGGTGACTCAGGCGTGTCCAGTACTACAACCTGACCACTACTCACCCAGCCAGCCAGCTCGGTTAAATCCTTTAAGGAGAATTCAAATTTTCCGGCACAGCTAAACAGGTATAAAGTCGAGTAATGCGCCACAATCTCACGCATTAACTTGGCTGTGGGGAAATTATTTTCGAGATCGAGTAGAACAACTTTTGGGTGCATGGGACGCAATTCCGGAATGTACCTGAGAGCCATTATTAGAGTAGGAAGTGAGTGAAAGGTCAAATAATTTTACGGATAATCTGCCGATGGCACTGCTATAGACCTATTTTGACAGAGTCTCCACCCTCAGGATAGGAAATGCCTGCAAGCAAGCTTTTTTTTACCAACGGGAATATGGGTGGCTAACAGGAAAATTTCTTTTGCGTCTGATGATTACACTGCGCTTTACTAATTTTATATACTCATGCAAAACGACTTAAAGTCTGATTCAAAAAAATATTCCTCTTTTCTGAGACTTATAAATTGGTCTATCTTTATTTTTGATTAAAAAAACCCTTAGATCAGCTAAGGGTCATTCTTGTAATTAAATCATTGCTTGCAAATTAATAATGCGGTGGCCGATCTGCAACTGGATCAAATTCTGCAATACCTTTAGACAGATCGGAGGACTCAACACGTTGATATAACAGCTGCATTTGCTGTTTCAGGTCAGCAATTTCCAGAGTCTGTTTGGCCACCTGATCATTCAACTGTTCAACTAAATCGTCTAAAAATGCAATTCGCACTTGCAAATCTTCAATGGGTGCGGAAAATGACGCCTGATCATTTAGATTTTGTTGTTTAGTCATTTAAAGTCCTCACTGGGGGATTTCAGGAAACATTATGGCCTATATTACCCTTAGGGATGTCCAACTTGCGTTTGGTGGACCTGCCCTGCTCAACGGCGCGAATTTTAACTTGGAACGCGGCGAACGAGTGTGTTTGATTGGCCGTAATGGTGAGGGTAAGTCTACCTTACTTAAGCTGATTGAAGGAAGCTTGCTGCCGGATAGCGGTGAAGTTTCCTTACAAAATGGCATTACTATTTCCATGCTGGCACAAGATGTGCCGATGGATTCAGGTAAAGTGGCGGATATCGTGGCAGACGGTGCCGGTGAAGCTGCCGAAGTGTTGCGTGCCTATCATGAAGCCAGTGAAGCCTGTGTGCTAGGTGACATGGACGCCTGTGAGCGTATGGGGAACCTGCAACACAAAATGGATCAGCTGGATGGCTGGGCACTGGAAACCAAGGTCAATTCGATTTTAAGTAAAATGGGACTGGACCCGGAGGCAGATCTTGCCGATTTGTCTGGGGGCCGGAAACGTCGTGTCCTGCTAGCACGTGCTTTACTTACCCAACCCGATGTCCTGTTACTGGATGAACCGACGAACCATCTGGATGTAGAAAGTATCGAATGGCTGGAAAAATTTCTGCTCGATCAGAATAATTTAACCTTACTATTTATTTCACATGACCGTGCCTTTGTCGATAGCATTGCCACCCGTATTGTGGAGCTGGATCGTGGTCAACTGCGCAGTTATGAGGGTAACTATTCACGTTATCTAGACCTGAAAGCGCAGCAAATGGAAGCTGAAGAAAAACAAAATGCGCTATTCGATAAAAAGCTTGCTGAAGAAGAAGTCTGGATCCGTCAGGGCATTAAAGCCCGTCGTACCCGTAATGAAGGCCGTGTGCGTGCCCTGAAAGCATTGCGTGAAGAATCTAAGGCACGTCGTTCACAGCAAGGTAAAGTGACGATGGCAACTCAGGATGCCAACCGTTCAGGCAAACTGGTGTTTGAAATTGAGAACCTGAGTGTGAAATTCGGTGACAACACACCAATCATCAATAACTTCTCTGCACTTGTACTGCGTGGCGATCGTATCGGTCTGGTCGGCGATAACGGTGTGGGTAAAACTACACTCATTAAAGCCATTCTGGGTGAGATAGAACACGGCGGCACGGTGAAGACCGGTACGCAGCTTGAAGTGGCCTATTTTGACCAGTTACGTAATGCGCTGGACCTGGAAAAATCAGTGAAAGATAACGTGTCAGAAGGTTCTGACCATGTGGATGTGAATGGTAACCGCCGTCATATCTATAGTTATTTACAAGATTTCCTGTTTTCGCCAGAACGTGCCCGTACACCAGTCAAAGCTTTGTCGGGTGGTGAGCGTAACCGTATCCTGTTGGCGAAACTGTTACTCAAACCATCAAATCTGATTGTGATGGATGAGCCAACCAATGACCTGGATATGGTAACACTAGAGTTACTTGAAGAAATGCTCAGTGGCTATACAGGCACCTTACTGTTGATCTCGCATGACCGGGCCTTCATGGACAATGTGGTGACATCCACTTGGGTCTTTGATGGTAAGGGCAATATTGACGAATATGTTGGCGGTTATCAGGATTATCTGGAACAGCGTCCAGACCAAACTGTAGTTGACCAAAAAAGTGCCGTGAAAAAGGCCATGGCCAAAGCGGAAGCCGAGGCGGCGCCAGTTGCTGCTAAGAAAGTTAAGCTTAGCTACAAGGACCAGCGCGCACTTGAGCAACTTCCGGCTGAAATAGAAGCGCTGGAAAAAGAGCAGACCGAGATCAATGTTCAACTGGCTGATGGCGCTTTATTCGTAACCGATTCTGATAAAGCTCTGAAACTTTCTAACCGTTTGTCAGAAATTGATGAGCTATTACTGGAAAAATTAGAGCGCTGGGAAGAGCTGGACAATATGAATAACGGCTAAATATTCTACTAGTCTTTATTAAAGCATCTGTATTCGGACAGATGCTTTTTTATTTCAAGAATCTTCTCTGTTAGACTGCTGCTAATCTTTTAGCCCTATGTTGTTCTATGAGTACCCAGCCTGCATATCAACCCGGTGAATTTCAATGGTCATTCCTGTTACCTCAATACTGGGGTAATTGGCTAGGCATTATTTTCCTGATGATTCTGGCAATCTTACCCTGGGCCATTCAGCACCGTCTGGCTGTCTGGCTAGGCAAGCTTTCCTTTAAATACCTTAAATCGCGCCGTGAAACCACACTTCGCAATCTGCAGGTTTGTTTTCCGGAATGGTCTGCAGAGCAGGTACAGGACAATGCACGTCAGGTCTTTATTGACCAAATGCTGGGTTTGTTTGAGACCTTAAATGCCTGGTATAGCCCGAAATGGTTTCAGGGACGTGTCAGTATCGAAGGCCTGGAACATATTCAGCAGGCACAAGCTAAAGGCCAAGGCATGCTGCTCTTAGGTACACATTCCACCTTGCTGGATGCTGGCGGTTATCTTTGCGCACAGTATTTTGAACCAGATGTGGTTTATCGTCCGCAGAACAATCCTCTTTTGGACATGCTGATTTATCGTTGTCGTGCCACAATTTATGCTCATCAGATTGATCATGACGATATGCGTGGTCTGGTACGCAACCTGAAAAATGGCCATGCCATCTGGTACAGTCCGGATCAGGATTACGGGTTAAAACAAGGGGTGATGGCACCATTCTTTGGCGTCCCGGCAGCAACTGTCACCGCACATCGTCGTTTACTGAAAATGACTAAAGCGGCTGCCATTCCTTTATATTTTTATCGTCATGGCGATATCAAAAATCCTCGTTACCATGTGCTGATTGAACCGGCACTGGAGAATTTTCCTGGTGAAAATGAAATCGAGGATGCGACTCGCGTGAATCGGGTGATCGAGCAGCAGTTACGCATCGCACCAACCCAGTATATGTGGTTCCACCGCCGCTTTAAGACCCGCCCTGAAGGCTATAAATCAATTTACTGATTCGGTTTAATCCCAAGGTTTTAAACCGTAACTTAAAATCCTGGATCACTTTACAGTTTTCAGTGGCAGGCCACTGATTCAAAAAGTAGTGCTGAAATACGCTGTTTCATTGACTGCGTTTTCATGAGTAATTAGGGATTAATACCCATTACTCTCAAAATACGGCATTAAATTAAACAAATTATTCTTATCATCAAGAATATATTATAAAAATAGGCACTTAAAATAACTTAACCCGAGCTCTACATCCTGTAAAACTCGGGTTAATGAGGTTGTGCTTCCACATATTATAATTAGTTCTGCTTATTTGTGATTTCCCTTTCATCATCATGTCCATGATGTTTTCATTCAGCTTCGTCTTCCTTATGAGAATATCCTTTCTCGACTCCTTGTGCTGATAAACCTAGAATACCCAGATTCCACGGCTTTTCCCATTCGCAAGAAACGCAAACTGCTGTAAGCAATATCGTACACTTTTCTTCTAAAAACCTAAGAAATTTTACCGCCTTCTTTATAAGCCATAGCAATTTCATCAGTCACTGTTTTTTCCTCTTTCTCTGCTTTCTGAATCCCCTCTTTGATAGCTTCTTGGGCTTCTTCTTCATCATCTTCGGTCTGCTCTAATTCTTCCTGAATATGCTCGAACACCCGACCAGTTTGTAAAATCAGAAACACCGGAAAATGATCAGAGCCTACATGGGGGAGACGCTCCATATGTACCAGGGCAAAATCGGTACTATGAAAAACATGATCGAGCGACCAGCGGAAAAAAGGATAATCGGCATGAAAAGTATTTACATAATGACGTCCCACCCGGGGGTCCAATAGTCCGCTGATACGTTGAAACAGCCGTGTGGTCCGTGACCAGGCCACATCATTCAGATCACCCATGACAATACAGCTTTCATCCAGATCTTTAATCTGATCACCCACAATCAACAATTCGGCATCACGCAAGGTGGAATCCTTGGCCTCGGTCGGGCTCGGTGGTTTTGGATGCAGACAGTAAAGTCGTACCGGCTGTCCCGAGCGTAAGATCACAGTGGTATGAATTGAAGGAATCTCGTCACTTAAAATAAACTTGACTTGAGTATTGCTGAGTTTGAGTTTGCTATACAGGTGCATGCCATACAAGTTATCCAAAGGCACGGCTACACGATAAGGATAATCTGCTTCAATCACCGCCAGTTCATTTTGCCAGGTTTGATCCGTTTCCAGCGTTAAGACCAGGTCTGGCTGATGGGTCTGGATCTGTTTAATCAGCAGATGATATTGGTTATTGGTGGTCAGCACATTTGAAACAATCAGGGAGATTTGTCGCTGCGGATCCAGCTGATCCTGTTTGACCTGTTTGACCTGGTTTTTCCAGACAAAGGTATAGGGCAATACCATTTTTAGCTGATAGGCCAAGGCAGCAATCAGACCAATAAAAAGTAGCTGGTTAAACCAGGTCCAGGGATGCTCAAGCACTAAAAACAGCACAAAGGTGATAAAGCCCACGACCAGAATTTGTAACCTTGGAAAATCCGCACCTCGAATCCACCATTGGTCACTCGGGATCAGTGACCAGAAACTTAACCAAATGACAATGATTGCCATAATTTGGATAACCCATATCATAAGTGCGCTCTTTAATAAGTTGTTATTTTTTCTAAAAGAAAAGTGACGTTATCAATTTTGTATGTATCATAAAGTAGATATTTTTCTCAAGAATATTGATGTTTTGATTGTGTAGCACTTGCAGTCACCTCCCTTTTTGATACACTCGAATCCCTTTTGATTTTTTTAACGCACCGAGGCAAAGTGACATGAAAGTAGGTCTGGTCGGTTGGCGCGGGATGGTTGGTTCCGTCCTTATGCAACGTATGGTTGAAGAGAATGATTTTGCTCATTTTGAGCCCTTCTATTTCTCTACCAGTAATGCGGGTGGTGAAGCACCGGCATTTGGCGGTAAGACTGCCCCAGCACTTATGGATGCGACAGACATCAATAGTCTGAAGCAAATGGATGTCATTATTACCTGTCAAGGTGGCGACTATACCTCTGAAGTTTTCCCGAAACTGAAAGCGGAAGGCTGGAACGGTTACTGGATTGATGCAGCATCCACCTTACGCATGGATGATGAAGCGATTATCGTACTTGATCCGGTCAACATGAACGTGATCAAAGATGGTCTGGTCAAAGGCACCAAGACTTTTGTCGGTGGTAACTGTACGGTTTCCCTGATGTTGATGGGCTTAGGCGGTCTGTTCCAGAACAATCTGGTGGAATGGGCAACTTCTATGACTTATCAGGCAGCTTCCGGTGCTGGTGCGCAAAACATGCGTGAGCTGATCAATGGTATGGGTTATTTATATAACAATACCAAAGAGTTGCTGGATGATCCACGTTCTCCAATTCTGGATATCGACTCCAGAATTGCTGAACTACAACGTGGTGAAGGCTTCCCGTCTGCAAACTTCGGCGTACCTTTGGCAGGTTCATTGATTCCTTATATCGACAAGCAGCTGGAAAGCGGCCAGTCGAAAGAAGAATGGAAAGGCCAGGTTGAAACCAACAAGATTCTGGGCAACCAGCAGATCGTACCGATTGACGGTCACTGTGTGCGTATTGGTGCTATGCGTTGTCACTCTCAGGCATTGACGTTGAAACTGAAAAAAGATGTACCTTTGGATGAGATCGAAGACATCATTGCAGGTGCCAATGACTGGTCTAAAGTGATTCCAAATACTCGCGAAGCATCCATGACAGATCTGACTCCTGTTGCTGTAACAGGTACTTTAAGCGTTCCAGTCGGCCGTCTGCGCAAGCTGAATATGGGTAAAGAATATCTGGGTGCGTTCACTGTAGGTGACCAGTTACTTTGGGGTGCGGCTGAACCATTACGCCGTATGCTGCGTATTCTGATTGACTATAAGAACGCTTAAGTTTCCGTCAGGAAATAAAGCCTTAAGCCGATCTTTATTGATCGGCTTTTTTGTGTAACTATTAAGTAAGTATTTTACAAAAAACAAACATCCCGTTAATCTATAATTTTCGCTATGCGATAATGACTGAGCTCACAGATGACTGTATATAACAAATTAAAGCTTGCCATTTTAGCCATTGTTGCTTCACAAAATATTCATGCGATAAATGTAGATCCAGTACAAATCCAGTCTGCACCTGGGGAATTACTTTATGCAGAAATGACCTTCCGGCAGTCTGATATCAATTTACCCATTGAGGTCAGTCTGGCTTCGCCTGAAGATTTAATGTCCATTGGTGCATCGCATCAGCCACCGGGTCATCTGAACTTTTTTACCCGACGCAGCAATAATGGCACAGGTGTCATTACCATTACCTCTTCACGACCAATGACGGATCGGGAACTTAATATTATTGTCAAAATCAAGGAAGGTAATGCTGCACGCCTGCAACATGTGCGTACCACTTTAAGACCTAAAACTGATTTGTTACAGGCGAGCCTGAAACAGAATGAACGTCCGCTTGCGCCAGTTGTAGTGGTCAGTGAAAAAGATATTGCGCTGAACTTACCCGTAAGCAGCCATTACAATACGGCAGCCTCCACATCCCTAAACAAGCAACCGGTTTTAGAAAAGCCGCTGGCATTACAATCGACAACACCCCCTGCCTTATCGAACACTTCGATTCCTAAAACTGCATCGTCTGCGTCAACTGTCACGACAGCAATTCATGCTCAGACGGTCGCTCCCGTGCTTAAAAACGAATCTGTCACTGCATCCCAGACCCAAGCTTCAGATGCCGTACCAAAGCCCGCTCCTGCAGCATCAACTCCAAGCAAATCGGCCAGTATGGTGCCAGAAAATCAAACCACGTCAGGGCAAAATAAAGGAGCTGTACAGAAAGCTGCAGAATCCGGTTCTGATCACCAGACAGCCTCCAGTGATCCTTTGGTCAAGAAGTTTGCTGAGGAGCAAGCCAGAAAAGCTGCTGCTTCTGCCCATCCGGTGAAAACTCCACCTCCAGCAACTGCCAAGGCTAAACCAGTCCAAGCAACTTCAAACCAGGTTAAACCGACTTATGTGGTTCAATCTAATGAGTCATTGTGGGGGATTGCTTCAAGAATTGCCGAACAGCAGCAGCGTCCGGTCAATGAAGTCATGCAGCAAATTAAAAAAGACAATGAGCATGCCTTTATTGGTGGAAATGCCAATCGTCTACGTAAGGGTGCAGCACTCAACTTAAACTCGGCCCATACCACACCTGCACCCATTAAAGTCTCTGCAGCATCTCAGACAGAGCGACCTTCCACGCCCGCTGCCAAAACAAAATACCGTTTAAATCAGGCAGAAATGAGTCTGGTGGCTGAGAACCAGCACAATTCTGGACAGCTTTCTGCAAACCAGAACACAGAACACAATCAAACTTCAAAGGAATTGTCATTAAAAGTTATGACAGCCCGAGAAAAAACCGTTAAATTACAGAGAAACGTAACTGAATTAGAATTGGCACTCAATCAGAAGGATCACAGAATTCAGTTATTAAATGCGCGTCTGGCCCAGCTACAACAACAGCTCAAAGCCCAACAAGCAGATAAAAAGCCAATTAATTAAAAAGTTACACATGACGATTTATTGGGATAGGCGAACTTAAACTACTCTATCCCCAAGGGGTAAAACATGCTGATTTATGTGATTCCATTAGTGATATTGATCATCGTATTAATTGTCTTTAAAAAAAGACAAGATGCTCAAGAATCAGATAAAGCAAAAACTAAAACGGTAAAAGCGAAAAAAACTGGCTCTGCATCAAAAGCAGCCCCACAAAAAACCAAAGTGGTTGAGCCAGTCGCGGTCGCAAAAAAATCAGCAACACCATTATCAGCAGAAACACGCAAGAAAATTGAAGGCCTGATTCAGGAACGTAATTTTTTTGCAGCTGAAGCGCAGATCAATCAGGCATTGAACCGGGATAACTCTCAACACGAATTATATCTGCTGCTACTGGATATCCATATCCTGCAAAAAGACGAGTTTGCGATTTCACAGCTGATTAACCATGTCCGCTCTCTGGGACTAGAAGATATTCTGGCTCAGGCTGAAGCGAAACAGCGTGAATTTGAGAAATCGTTATCTGCTGTTCAAGAAACGATTGATTTTCCAAGTGCCCAGCCTAAAACTTCCTCTACACCAGAAGCCGCTTCAGATGCCTTTGATAACCTGGTTGCACCGGCGCCTTCAAATGAACTGGCATTTGAACAATTGCAGCAGGACTTTCAATCAAGCCAGCCAGCTCCTGTTGCAGAACCTGTAGCAGATATTCAGCCGCTTGAATTCAATTTTGAACCAAAGACCACGCCAGTAGAAACAGCAAAAACTGACGATACGCCTGTAACTGCTGTACCTTCTGTAGATTTTGAAGTTCAGGATATTTCCACCACCCTCTCTCAAACTACGCCTACAGCTGTAACAGAAACAGCACCTGTTCTGGACTTTAAACTGGATTTGGAACCGCCTGCGCAGGTTGAAGCAGTAACAGAAGACATCAAACCTCTAGATTTTTCTTTTTCGCTTGACACGCCAGCTCCAACAGCTGAAAAAACTGCGGTACCAGCGACTGAGTTGGACCTGTCCAGTTTGACAGCGACAACTCCTGTAGCAGAACCGGCTGCACAGCCAGATCTGTCAGGAATGGATTTTAAATTAGATCATTTAGAAACCACATCAGAATCACCTGCTGCCCCAGCAATGAATTTCGAGAGTTCTGCAGCGGTCAACCAGCATGATCCGCTGGTGCAATCTTTCCCGGAATTACTGGATGTTAATGAAGCAAGTCTTAACCTGGACCTTGCCCAGCAATATATTCAGCTCGGTGCCTATGTTGCTGCACGTGAAATTATTGCAGAACGAGAAGCCGAATATACAGCTGATCAGAAACAACGAGCCGAGCAATTACTGAATCAAATCGCATCCTGATGCATTTCGATTTAAACTAAAGCAGTCAAAAGTTGGCTGCTTTTTTTATGATAAAAAATATTGCATTAATTTATATGGGCGGCACATTCGGCTGCGTGGGAGATCCTCTCGCACCAATGCCTGCTGATTTATTTATTCCTAAACTCGAAGAGGTGCTTCCAGAGCAGCATTTCGTCGAATACCATCAGGCACCCGTCATTAAGGACAGCAGTGCCTGTACGGCAACTGATTGGCTGCAACTGGTACAGTTTATTCAGCAACTGCAATCCCGGCAGATCCAGCATTTTGTGATTATTCACGGTACAGATACCCTGAGTTATGCCAGTGCAGTTCTCGCACACCTGATTGCAGACTCAGCACACGTGGTGCTGACCGGTAGCCAGTACCCGCTGCTGACTGCTCAAGGGGATCAACAGCGCGAATTTAGTGATGCTCTGGATAACCTTAGATTTGCATTAGATTCGTTCAGCAGCTGTAGCGCCGGGGTCTACCTGGCATTCCATCATCGGTTGCTACATGCACAAACTGCCCTCAAACAGCATACTACCGAGCTCAATGCCTTCTCCGGTCTTGATGCCAGCATTGCCATCCCAACCGGTCAGACATGCTATCAGGTCAGGGCAGAAGATATTGCAAAAGCGGCTGGATTTAACTGCATGAGTATCATGATGCAGCCGATCGATCTGGCTCAGCAGCTGAATAATCTAAATACCTTATTGGCGCGACCACCCCATTTTTTATTTCTGCAAGGTTTCGGTACTGGCAATCTTGCAGTCAATGATGCCCTGATTGCGCTCCTTGATCAGCTGTATGATCGGGGTTGTATTTCTGTCTTGACCACCCAGGTTCCTTTTGGTGCGACAGATCAGCGCTATGCCATTGCAGAATGGGTCAATCACTGCAAAATTTTACTGAATGAAAGTTATGGACATGCGGATCTGTATGCAAAAGCCCTGAAAATGTATTTACAATACGACACTGTAGAGCAATGGCATCGTCATTGGTACGATCAATAAGGTTTGAGGTCATTATGCAGCGTTTTGCGGTGGGAATTGAGTTTTGTGGAATGCATTATCGGGGATGGCAGACTCAACAGCCGGGAGTTGCAAGCGTACAGGAAACCATTGAAAAGGTCCTGAGCAAAGTTGCCGATCAACCCATTAGCCTGCATGGTGCCGGCCGTACGGATGCGGGTGTACATGCCACCAATATGGTGGCGCATTTTGATACCGATGCCCTGCGTTCAGAACGTGGCTGGCTGATGGGCTGCAATAGCCAGCTACCTAAAGATATCTCGATCCAGTGGATCAAGGAAATGGATCAGAGTTTCCATGCCCGATTTAAGGCACAGGCGCGCCGTTATCGTTATGTGGTCTATAATCATCCTGTCCGTCCTGCCTTGCTGCATAAACAGGTCACCCATGTCTATGCACCGCTCGATGTCGAACAGATGATACGGGCCGCAAAAAAGTTTGAAGGCACACATAATTTTGAAAGCTTCCGCGCTGCCGCCTGTCAGTCCAATCAGCCAGTCCGCCATGTCAGTCATTGCCGTCTGATCCGGCATGGTCAATATCTGGTGCTCGATATTCAAGCCGATGGTTTCCTGCACCATATGGTGCGAAACATTATGGGCTGCTTACTGGAAATTGGTCAGGGGATGTATGCTGCCGAGCATATTGATACTATTTTCGCGGCAGAAGACCGTAAAGCTGCTGGCGTGACCGCACCAGCAGATGGTTTATATTTTATTCATGCCGACTATCCGGCGCAGTTTGAATTACCGGAATTACCCTTAGGGCCACATTGGCTGAATATGCCGGAATAGTTTTTAAATTTTTTAGAATATTTACCTCCCCTAACCCCTCCTGAAAGGAGGGGAATTCCTCCCTTTTTTAAAGGGAGGTTAGGAGGGATTTTTAACGCTGCTTGCGCTTTCTATATTCCACCGGTGTTTCATTGGTCCAGCGCTTAAAAGCCCGGTAGAAGGTGCTTGGCTCGGAAAAACCGGTCAGATACACAATTCGTTCAACACTTTCATTGGTATTTGCCAGTAAACGCTTGGCCAAACGACAGCGATAATCCGACAGAATCTGCTGAAAACTGGTACATGCCTCACTCAGTTGCGTTCTCAACCGCCGTGGCGTGATATTTAGTTGTGCAGCTACAGTTTCCAGCGTGGTGTCCCCACTTTCCAAAGTAGAGCCAATCGCACGGCGCACTTCACCAACCAGGTCATATCGTGCCAGTTCCTGCAGCTTTTCAATGGCCAGTTGCTCATGCAGCTGTAATAGCTCAGGTTCAGCCTGCCATAACGGATATTCCAGAATACTTGGGTCAAAATACAGACGGGTTTCTTTCTGGCCCAGACTCACGGGACACTCGTAAACCCGGAAGTATTCCTCATCAGGAGCTCCTTTGGAAAAATTGAAATCAATATAAATCGGTTCAAAACGCCCTTCAGTAATAAACTTAAAAAACCGGAGTACACCTGACATGGCGCATTCAGTAAAATGACGATTCACCAGACTTTCAGCAAAAGGCTGTTCACCATTGGTTAAATAGCAGCGATCATCTTCGATCACTAACTTGGCAGCAAATGCATCACTGATCAGTCGCTGATAGGCCAAAGCACGTTTCAGTCCTTCACCAAAGTTTTCAGATGAAACAAACAGGTGTTCAATGACCTGACCACGATAAAGTGGCAAGTGCTCACCCAGATGCAATCCAATGTCCGGGTCCTTGCTAACTTCCTCTGCGGCTACCCAGAAGGCATACTGGGCGCTTAGCGGCGTCCGGTCGTTGGCCTCGACCTGATTTAAAGCAACTCCTGCTTTGGTCAAAAGTTCTTCTGTTGGCAACCCTGCACGACGAATCGCCTGATAGCCCAAACGTAATACGACTGATGCATCCGTTAGCTGACTCACTCAAAAGCCTTCCTTGTATGTACTTCATTTATACTTAAAAAGATTAATTTTAGATTAACTGTGATTGACCAAACTGACAACAGAAACTGGTGTCTTTTTAGTTAAAAAATTATCGTGACAGTTCGCTTATTTTACTGGCAGATGATCAGTCTAACGCCCGTTTCATCTTGTTTTTTACAAAAAAATTGACTATAATTTGCGCCTTCCCAATTTATTCATTCAGGTAGGCTATGGCCAATAAAGAGGAACTCATCGAGTTCGAAGGCGTTGTCACCGAGACGCTTCCTAATACTATGTTCCGTGTACGTTTAGAGAACGGTCACGAAGTGATTGCCCACATCTCTGGTAAAATGCGTAAACACTATATCCGTATTTTAACTGGCGACAGTGTGAAGGTTGAAATGACACCTTATGATTTGACTAAAGGTCGTATCACCTATCGTGCACGCTAAGTTTTAGCGCAAGCAAAAGCCACTGTTAGTGGCTTTTTTTATGACTTTAATTTACCCACGAATAAATCAATTTGACACGGGCTAATAATTTCTGGATTATTCATTTAATTAAAATACATGCATAAAAACAATGAATATGAAGTGCTTAATCCTGCTTTCCAGCTTGTTTCTCGTTGCCTGTGCCACTGGCGGCAATCAGCATCTGCATCAGTCCCTCCAACCCTATGTCGGTCAAACTGCAACACAGGTTCGCAGTCAACTTGATCTTCGTGCCATGGGATTCAAAACCTCGCAGAAACCGATTCAAACCACAGAATCTCTCAGCTACACTATTTTTCGGGATATGAATATTCCAATGGGCACACCTAATATCAGTCAAAGTATCTCAATCGGTGCACCCATGCCAACCCCCTCAAACGGCGGTTATAACATCGAGATGAAATGCCAAATCTGGTTTGACTTGAAAAATGACATTGTTCAGGAGATTCGCTATACCGGCAGAGCTTGCTGATTTTTCTCCAGTTAAGTTCAGGGCCTGTATCGGATTAAATGAAGACATCCAAACTCTTTACGCTACCCCTTTACCGTGTGTCAAATTACAACAATCACCCTGCCATTTTCTGCCTAAACTAGTCTTCAGTCAGTCCTGTGCAGGAGTGAATTATGTTGTTATCTTCTCATCGACTATCCGTGATTCTCCTGGGTGTATGCATCGGCATGACCGGTTGTACACACTCTCCAACTACCACCCCGACTGAACGGGAAGCTTACTTGCAGCAGTTTATTGGTCAAAGCAGTCAGTTTATCGATCAAAATCTGGATCTGAAACGCCTGGGTTATCAACAGGTCAGTGGCCCCATACTCAGCGCCCGGCAATTAAGCTATGTGGTACAACGTCCTATTTCTATTCCTCTGCCTTCAGCAGGGAATGGACCCGTCCCTATCCCTATCAGCCCTGCAGACAGTTATGATGTTGATCTGCAATGTAAAATTACTTTTTTACTAAAAAATAATATTGCAACAGCTGTCCGTACTTCAGGTCGAACCTGTTAATTATTTTCAGATTCGAAATTCCAGCCATTAAAAAACGCAGCCTTGAGCTGCGTTTTTTAATCAAAACTGCCTTAACTTAATGCAGCCACTACCGCTTGACCCATTTCAACCGTACCGACTTTTTGCATGCCTTCAGACATGATATCTGCCGTACGCAAGCCTTGATCCAAGACCTGACCAACTGCATCTTCAATCGCTTTTGCAGCTGCTTCTTCACGGAAGGTATAACGTAGCATCATTGCGACGGAAAGAATCGTCGCTAATGGATTTGCCAAGTTTTGACCGGCGATATCTGGTGCAGAACCATGACAAGGCTCATACATGCCTTTGCCATTTTCATCCAGAGATGCCGATGGCAACATACCGATTGAACCTGTGAGCATCGCTGCTTCATCCGACAAGATATCACCGAACAGATTCGAGGTTACAATCACGTCAAACTGCTTCGGTGCACGTACCAGCTGCATCGCCGCATTATCGACATACATATGCGATAAATTAATTTCAGGATATTCAGCATCTTTTAGCGCAGTCACTGTCTGTTTCCACAGTTCAGTTACTTCAAGCACGTTGGCTTTATCCACTGAACATACTTTACCACCGCGCAAATTGGCCATTTCAAAGGCGACTTTGGCGATACGCTTGATTTCAGACTCTGAATAGACGTCGGTGTTATAGCCTTGCTTCTCGCCATTTTCCAGTTCACGGATACCACGTGGCTGACCGAAGTAAATTCCACCTGTTAATTCACGCACAATCAGAATATCCAGACCTGCGACGATTTCAGGTTTTAAGCTTGAAGCATCAGCCAGTTGCGGATAAAGAATCGCTGGGCGCAAGTTGGCAAACAGGTTCAGTTCACTACGCAATTTCAATAAACCACGTTCCGGACGGATTGAACGCTCAATCGTATCCCATTTTGGACCGCCCACGGCACCCAGTAGAATCGCATCAGCTTTTTTAGCCTGCTCAGACGTTACGTCTGGATACGGTGAACCATGCGCATCAATAGCTGCACCACCGAGCAAGCCCTGTTCCCATGTCAAATCAAGATTAAATTTTTCATTTACACGAGTCAGCACCTGCTCTGCCGCTTTGACAATTTCAGGACCGATACCGTCACCAGCTAAAATCAAAATTTGTTTAGACATGAGATTTTCCGTTTAAAACGTCAGATTCAGACCTGACAGAGGTTAAATTTTCTTTTCTACAAACTCTGCAATCCCGGTGACTGCATTATAGGGTTTGCAAAAACGACGAATGGTTTTTTGCTCTTGTACCAGATCTACGCAGAGCGGATCCGGTGCCGAAGCATTTAATAAACTGCTGCTACGCGCACTACGGTTACGGAACATCTTTAAGCTATAGCGGTTATTGGCATGAAAGCGATGGAATACATGCAAGGTTTCTGCTTTATCCTTACTGATTGGATAAAAACGCACGACCAGTTCATGCTGTCCTGCTGGCACGGATAGATAAACTGGATTGGCCTGATTTAAGTTTTTAGCCTGCAAGCGTACCAGTTTCTGCTTCAATGCTTCAGCACCAATGCGGCCATTGTCGGCATGGACGATAATGGTCTGGTTGAAACGCTCAAACTGGCAATCAGCTGTCCCTGTACAGTAAATCAGGACATTATTTTTGCTCTCAGTACTTGCTTTGGCATGCTTGAGTTTCATCGTGTCAATGCTTTGACATGCAGCCAACATCACCGATACCGTACTTAAAGCAAGCCACTGTTTCCAATAATTCGCCATAATGTCTGTCTTACCCAATCAAAAAACCTAATAATCTTTCGATATTAGCAAGAGCCTCGCAGTCACGCTATGACAATTTTTGCTGATTTATTCGTGAATTTCGGCAAATACCCAAGGGCGTGATTGTTTGGTTTTTTCCTCATAGGCACGGATATCATCCGCTACCTGCAAAGTTAAGCCAATATCATCAAGACCATTCAACAGGCAATGCTTGCGAAATGGATCCACTTCAAACTTAAAGCTTTCGCCCGTAGGGGTACGAACTTCTTGTGCCTGCAAGTCAATGGTCAACTGATAGCCTTCAGCTGCTGCACACTCCTTAAATAACTGCTCAACAATATCTTCAGCCAAAATCACAGGCAACATACCGTTTTTAAAACAGTTATTAAAGAAAATATCAGCAAAGCTTGGCGCAATTACGGTACGGAAACCATATTCGCTCAAAGCCCACGGCGCATGTTCACGGCTAGAACCACATCCAAAGTTGGCACGTGAAATTAAAATAGACGCACCCTGATAACGTGGCTGGTTCAAGACAAAGTCCGGATTGATCGGACGAACTGAATTGTCCTGACCTGGATGACCTTCATCCAGATAACGCAATTCATCAAATAAATTTTCACCGAAACCGGTACGTTTGATCGATTTCAAAAACTGTTTTGGAATAATTAAATCTGTATCGACATTGGCACGGTCTAAAGGTGCAACGATACCTTGTTCAACGGTATAAGCTTTCATGTCTGTGCTCCTACGTACCAATTAAAATGAACGAACATCAACAAAGTGACCTGCAATCGCAGCAGCGGCTGCCATGGCTGGACTCACCAGATGAGTACGACCGCCATTGCCCTGACGACCTTCAAAGTTACGGTTCGAAGTCGACGCACAATGCTCGCCTGGTTGTAACTTGTCGGCATTCATCGCCAGACACATTGAACAGCCGGGTTCACGCCATTCGAAGCCCGCTTCGACAAATACTTTGTCCAGACCTTCCGCTTCTGCCTGGGCTTTGACCAGTCCAGAACCAGGAACCACCATCGCCTGTTTGATTGAAGATGCGACTTTGCGACCTTTAATCACTTCGGCTGCAGCACGGATATCTTCAATACGCGAGTTGGTGCACGAACCGATAAATACACGATCTAACTGGATGTCTGCTAATGCCTGACCTGCATTTAAGCCCATATATTGATAAGCACGGTTCCAGTCATTGCGTTGTACATCATCTTTGGCTTGTTCTAAAGTCGGTACTGCTTGAGAGACCGGAATCACCATCTCAGGGGAAGTACCCCAAGACACTTGTGGCTCGATTTCCTCACCTTGCAATACAACAACCGTGTCAAAGTATGCGTCATCATCTGAATGTAAAGTATTCCAGTAAGCAACTGCCTGATCCCACTGCTCTGCAGTCGGCGCATACGGACGGCCTTTAACATACTCAATGGTTTTTTCATCGACAGCCACCATGCCGACACGGGCACCGGCTTCAATCGCCATGTTGCACACAGTCATACGACCTTCAATAGACATGTCACGGAAGACCTGACCGCCAAATTCAATCGCGTGACCAGTACCGCCTGCTGTACCAATCTTGCCAATAATCGCCAAGACCACATCTTTTGGTGTTACACCCTGACCTAATTTGCCATCAACACGCACCAGCATGTTTTTCATTTTCTTTTGAACCAGGCATTGGGTCGCCAATACATGTTCAACTTCGGATGTCCCGATACCATGCGCCAAACAGCCAAAAGCACCATGGGTTGCAGTATGCGAGTCACCACACACCACGGTCATGCCCGGTAAGGTCAAGCCCTGCTCCGGCCCGACCACATGCGCAATGCCCTGACGGATATCGTTAATATCAAATTCAACAATATTAAAGGTCTTGCAGTTGTCATCCAAGGTTTGCACCTGGATGCGCGAGGTTTCATCCTCAATTCCGGCTACGCCCTGCTCACGCTCTTTTTTCGAGGTCGGTACGTTATGATCCGGTGTAGCAATGTTGGCACTTAAACGCCATGGCTTGCGCCCGGCCAATTGCAACCCTTCAAATGCCTGTGGCGAGGTTACTTCATGCAACAGGTGACGGTCGATATAGAGTAAGGCAGAACCATCGTCACGTTGCGTTACTAAATGGTCATCCCACAACTTGTCATATAGTGTTTTTGCATTTTGCTTTTGTACTGTTTGGGTCTCGCCTGCCATGTCGATATACTCCACTGGACTGGGTAAATTCTTTCTCTGATTTTGATTATATCGCTGCAATCACATAAATCTAATTTATCATTTTTATTAGTTAAAAAACTTTTTGGAATATTTTAAAAAGTGAATTAAATCAGACTTTCAGATTATTTCTATTTACTTCTATAAATCTAATTTTCCGATCATTTTATAAAAAATATTCGTTTTTACAAATTAAATGAGAATTATTATTATTTATTCATCGGCAGAGATAACTTATTTCGAGGAACTTCGACATGGCACATATTCAACGTTTTGTAGACAACAATCAGCGCATGTTTAAAAAGACTTTCAGCTATTACATCATGCACATTACTGTGGCGATGATTGTGGGCTACTTGGTGACCGGCAGTTTAACCATGGCCATTGCCTTGAGTTTGTTAGAACCCACCGTACAAGCAGTTGCTTTCTTCTTTCATGAAAAAATCTGGGAGCGTAATAACCAACAGCAGAATGAGGACATTACCGTCTAAGATCTTCTGTCGGGATTCCTGATGAAAGACCATCTGCAGAGGCGGTCTTTTTTTTAACTTCTTAAAAATACAATACGTTGAAAACGTTTAGTAATTCAGCAACCTAATATAAATAAACTAATTTTACTTTGATTTATTCTTAAAATATAACAATAATAACCTTAAGCATAAAAATTCTTTATAGGTGATTAAGATGAATCTCGCAGCCTTTGAAGCCTTTGTAAAAGTCATGGAAACCGGTTCGATATCTCTGGCTGCAGATCAGCTTTTTATTACCCAGCCTGCCGTCACCAAACGTATTCACAGTCTGGAAGAATACTTTGGAGTCAAACTGTTTGAATCTGCCGGACGTGGCGTACAGGCCACCCATGCGGCACATTCCCTGTTGCCTAAAGTGAAAAACTGGCTGAACGAGCTCGGTGATATTCATTATACCTTGAGCCATGAACAGGCTCTGGTACAGGGTAAACTGAAAATTGGTACCAGTCATCATATTGGCCTGCATCATCTTCCGAGCCATTTGCGCCGTTATGTCCAAGCCTATCCGGACGTGACCCTGGATGTGCATTTTGTCGATTCCGAACAGGCACATGAACAGGTGATTGCCGGTGATCTGGAACTGGCATTTTTAACCCTGCCGCCACGGGGTGATGCACGCCTGAATTACGTGACCATCTGGAATGATCCTCTGGTCTTTGTGGTGGCACCGTTTCATCCGCTGGCACAGCAAAAAAATCTGTCTCTGGAAGATTTGCTCGAATATCCCAGCCTGTTGCCCTCTTCACAAACTTATACCTCGCAGATCACCTTGGCAGAGTTTGAAAAACAGGGTATTAAACCGAAAGTCAGCATGAGTAACAATCCGCTGGAATCGATCCGGATGCTGGTATCGATTGGTTTGGGCTGGTCTGTGCTACCAAAAACTTTAGTAAATCATGACCTGCACCAACTAGACATTAATCTGGAAATGAACCGCCGTTTGGGCATGGTCTGGCATCCTGGTCGTACGCAGTCCAAAGCGGCACAGGCTCTGGTTCAGCTCATGCAAGACAGTGCTCTGCCTATTTAGCCTATTTAAGTTAAGCTGTAGCTGAACATGCTGCATCAAGCACGATGCAGCATTTTGTTACCTAAATACCCCCCATTTGGCGATATCTTTCGAGTATTTTTAAGACAATTCCATTCTTTTGCGATGCAGAAGGATGCTTAAAACTATTCCATGGAGCCTGACGGATGCAGCTCGATTTTGCCTTAAAACCCCATTCTAAAGATAAAAAAAGTACCAGCAGCCCATGGCTTTCGGCTAAACCGATGCTGCTACCCACGCCGGCGCTTGATTTTGCCGATGAACAGACCGCCCGACAGCACTTACGTGAATATTTTCTGAATACTTTTGACACCTATGAGCAACTGTTTGAATGTCTCAAGCATGAAGATGCTTTTTTCATTAAACCGATTACCTTACGTCATCCGCTGATTTTTTATTTTGCGCATACTGCCACTTTTTTTGTCAACAAACTGCTGCTCAGCAAACTGATCAGCGAACGCCTGAATCCGCATTTTGAAAGTATTTTTGCAATCGGTGTGGACGAGATGAGCTGGGATGATCTGGATAAAGTACATTATGACTGGCCCAGTGTGCAGGAAGTCCGCAATTATCGTCATCAGGTGCGTGCCCTGATCTTGAACATTCTTGAACATGCCCCATTGACTCTGCCCTTAAACTGGCAAAATCCCTGGTGGACCATCATCATGGGCATTGAGCATGAACGGATTCATCTGGAAACTTCTTCCGTACTGATCCGCCAGCATGCTCTGGAACATGTACGCCAGCATCCGCAGTGGCGTGCCAATATCATTACCGGCATGGCTCCGGATAACAGCTTGCTGCCTGTGCCTGAAGGTGAGATCCATCTAAAGAAAGATTTTAACGATCCATTTTATGGCTGGGACAATGAATACGGCCAGCATAAAGCGCAGGTAGCGGCTTTTGCAACTTCCAAATATCTGGTATCCAATCAGGAATTTCTGGCTTTTGTCGAAGCTGGTGGCTATCAGATCGAACACTACTGGAATGAAGAAGGTCTAGGCTGGCTGCAATTTTCCCAAGCTGCTTACCCCTGTTTTTGGCGCAGAACTGAATCGGGCTGGTCACTGCGACTGATGCTGGAAGAGGTACCGATGCCTTGGGATTGGCCTGTAGAAGTGAATTATCATGAAGCCAAGGCCTTTTGCCAGTGGAAATCGCAACAGCTGGGGAAAAATATTCGCTTGCCGACCGAAGACGAATGGTATCGCCTGTATGCGATTTCAGACCTGGATCCACATTTACCAAGTCCTGAACAGGCCAATATCGAGTTGAAATACGGCACCAGCTCCTGTCCGGTGGATCATTTCAAGCAGGGTGATTTTTACGATATTCAGGGCAATGTCTGGCAGTGGACTGAAACCCCGATCTATCCATTTCAGGGTTTTCAGGTGCATCCGTTTTATGATGATTTCAGTACACCGACCTTTGACGGTCGCCATAACCTGATGAAAGGTGGCTCCTGGATTTCGGCGGGCAATGAAGCTTTATATAGTTCCCGCTACGCCTTCAGACGGCATTTCTTCCAGCATGCCGGTTTTCGCTACGTCGCCTCTGATCAGGCACTGCAACATTTCCCTTCGAACTATGAAAGCGACCAGCTGGTCTCCCAATATCTGGAGTTTCAGTATGGCACTGAATATTTTGGTGTCACCAATTTTGCCAAAACACTGGTCCATCTGGCGCAACCTTATTTTCAGCAAACCCCATGTCATCGTGCCTTAGATATTGGCTGTGCCACCGGCCGCGCCAGCTTTGAACTGGCACGCTATTTTGATCAGGTGACCGGTCTGGACTTTTCTGCACGCTTTATTCAGCAGGCAGTTTATTTGGCCCAAGGCGACAGAGTACGTTATCAACTGCCACTAGAAGGTGAATTAAGCGAAGAAAAAAGCTGTTCACTTGAAGATGTCGCTTTGGATCAGTTTGCATCTAAAACGGAATTTTTTCAGGCTGATGCCTGCAATCTTAAAGCACATTTTAGCGGCTATGATTTTATTCTGGCAGCAAATCTGATTGACCGGTTACATCATCCGAAAGACTTTTTGGCGCAGATTCATGAGCGTATCAATATGGGGGGTATTTTAATGTTGAGCTCGCCCTATACCTGGCTGGAAGAACATACGGCGCGTAGTGAATGGCTGGGTGGTTTTCAGCAGGATGGGGAAAATATTACGACCTTGGCAGGTATAACCAATATCTTAACCCAGCACTTTGAATTGGTGGCCGAGCCACAGGATGTGCCTTTTGTGATTCGGGAAACGGCCAGAAAGTATCAACACACGCTGTCACAAGTCACCATCTGGAGAAAGATTCGCTAAAAGTGATGACCTAAAAAAGCCAATCATAGGATTGGCTTTTTAATTATCCTTCAATGGTTGAGTTTTCATGTAAGGATTCATTGAGTTGATCTACCACAATCGCCCATTCGCCATCAGAGGCTATTTTCTCGCTTAAAAATTGACGTTGTGCTTCTGACCAATACGGCGCATCCAGTAAAGTCAGGTCTTTATGCAATTGATGCTCGTGAATAAATGTTGCAATACCTTCTGCACTGGCATCCAGGCCAAGCTGCTGGAACAGATGTGTCATACGCGGTCGAACGTGAGTCATATCTTATACCTCAGAGTTTACTATTGTTATCATGTCCTGTTGTTTGAGCATAGCATGCCTGATTGGGCCGGACTGTGAAAAAACATTAATATTCAAGTGAGGCACATAAAAAGCACAACCGGAGTTGTGCTAGATTGACTATATCACTGAGATTGGGCTGTTTAGATTGACCAGTCCTGTATTTCCCAACCCTGCTCCTTTGCCAGAGTTTCCAGACGATCATCCGGATTGACGGCAATGGCATGATCCGCATATTCCAGCAAGAAACGGTCATTAATCGAATCTGAATAGGCCCAAGACTCGGTTACGTCACGGCCTTCCAGCCACTGTTCCAGTCGCACCAGCTTGCCTTGCTGATAGCACGCCGTATTGATAACTTTACCGGTATATTTCCCATCAATGACTTCAGCATTGGTGGCAATAATTTCAGTAATTCCGAATTCACGAAAAATCGGTGCGGTAATAAAGTCTGAAGTCGCGGTAATCCCCACTAAGGCATGCCCTGCTTCACGGTGGCGCTCAATGGCTTTAAAACCTTCAGGACGCATTTGTGGACGAATGACTTTTTGCATGAACAGTTGATGTAATTCAACCAGATAATCATTGTCATGTTGGGTTAGAAACTGGAATACAAATTCATTATAGGCATAAGGATCCAGCTGGCCTTTTTTATAATCATCATAGAACTTGTCATTCATGGCACGGTGCTGAACTGGATCGACCAGGCCCTCGCTGACCAAAAACTCTCCCCAGGAATGATCCGAATCCGTGTTTAACAAGGTGTGATCGAGATCAAATAGCGCCAATTTCATGAAAATACTCGTTAAAACTGAAATTTAAGAAAAAAATTGTAAATCTATCTCCGCTAGTCGATAGAAATTCGTTAAGATCATAGCAATTTTAACATTTTTAAACTTTGCTTTTTTCGAGTTGGATAACGAAATAATGCTCCCCGATGGCAAAGGCATAAATTAAACAATTTTTAGGTAGCCAAATGATCGACTCTGAAGGTTTCCGACCGAATGTCGGGATCATTTTGGCAAACGATGCTGGACAGGTTTTATGGGCAAAACGCATTGGTCATAATGCATGGCAATTTCCACAAGGAGGTATCCAGTATGGAGAAACCCCTGAACAGGCACTCTATCGTGAGCTGAGAGAAGAAATTGGCTTACTGCCCGAACACGTCCAGATTATTGCGCAAACCAAAGGCTGGTTGCGCTATCGTTTGCCGCATCGATACATTCGTACGGATTCCGATCCGGTCTGTATTGGTCAAAAACAAAAGTGGTTTTTACTCAAACTGACGGCCCCGGCACAGAATATTCAGTTGAATCTGTCTGATCCGCCCGAATTTGATCAATGGCAATGGGTCAGTTACTGGTATCCACTTGGTCAAGTCGTGAATTTCAAACGTGATGTTTATCGTAAAGCCTTGGTGGAATTGTGTCAGCAACTTCCACAGCAAAAACCTTAAAAAATCGCATAAATAATGCAGATTTTTTACTTGGCTATTGTTATAAATAAACTTAATTACTGAAATTCTGAATTGATGGAGCAGACCTTATGTCGAATATGCAGCTGGACACCTTGAGACGTATTGTTCAGGAGATCAATGCGTCCACCAGTTTGCATGAATCACTTGACATCATGGTCAATCATGTAGCCGAAGCCATGCAGGTTGATGTCTGCTCGATTTATCTCCTCGATGAACGCAATCAGCGCTATCTACTCATGGCATCTAAGGGCCTGAATGCGGAATCCGTCGGCCATGTATCCTTGCAGACAGGGGAAGGGCTGGTAGGGCTGGTAGGCCAGCGTGAAGAAATTGTCAATCTGGACAATGCTCCTAAACATGAACGGTTCCTGTTTTTGCCAGAAACCGGTGAAGAGCTTTATAACTCTTTTCTTGGCGTTCCAGTCATGTACCGTCGCAAGGTCATGGGCGTACTGGTTGTTCAAAACAAGGAGCCACAGGATTTTTCCGAAGCTGCCGAATCTTTTCTGGTTACGCTCTGTGCCCAGCTTTCAGGCGTAATTGCGCATGCCCATGCGGTCGGCAATATTGATGTATTCCGTAAACCGAGTAACCTGCCTGCCTATAAAACCTTTCAGGGGGTTTCCGGTTCAGGGGGTATTGCCTTAGGCCGTGCAGTGATTCTTTATCCGCCAGCGGATCTGACTGCCGTACCGGAACGTGAAGCCGACGATATCAGTGAAGAACTGATGTTATTGGATAGCGCGCTGAATTCAGTCCGTGAAGAAATTCAGTGGCTGGATGACAAGATGCAGGATGCACTCATGGCTGAAGAGCGCGCACTGTTTAGTGTGTTCTTGCGGATGCTGGATGAAAATGCACTGCCTGCAGAAATCAAGGCTTTTATCCGTGAAGGCCACTGGGCACAAGGCGCGGTGCGGATTGTCATTGACAATCATGTGGCACAATTTTCCCAGATGGAAGATGATTATTTACGTGAGCGGGTGGCAGACCTGAAAGATCTGGGCCGCCGTATTCTGGCCCGTTTACAGGAAGCAGATGCCAGTCACCGTGAACTGACCGATGAAAGCATCCTGATTGGTGAAGAAATTTCGACGGCAGCACTAGTTGAATTACCGGTAGATAAAATTGCCGCAATTGTCACCACTGAAGGTGCCATGAACTCACATATGGTGATTGTAGCGCGTGCTCTCGGTATTCCGACTGTGGTCGGCGTAACCGAACTGCCAATCAATACCCTCGATGATGTGGAAATGATTGTCGATGCGCATCAGGGCCGGGTCTTTATTAATCCGCCACGTCGCCTGCGCAGTCGCTATAAAGAAATTCAAAAAGAAGAAGAACAGATTGCTAAAGATCTGCGCCAGTACGAAACCAAAGATGCGATTACCCCGGATGGCGTGGCGGTCAAA
Source organism: Acinetobacter sp. 197 (assembly GCF_048148385.1). Lineage (NCBI taxonomy): Bacteria > Pseudomonadati > Pseudomonadota > Gammaproteobacteria > Moraxellales > Moraxellaceae > Acinetobacter > Acinetobacter sp. 197. The sequence goes on along the minus strand of NZ_JAYWZK010000003.1, from coordinate 30,293 downwards.
CTATACGTCAACACCGGTCTGATGATTGATGTGGTGCGTGGTGTGCAGCGTGGTGCCAAAGGTGTCGGTTTATACCGTTCTGAAATTCCGTTTATGTTACGTGACCGCTTCCCGGGCGAGGAAGAACAACGTGCGATTTATCGTCAGCAGCTCAGTCACTTTGCCAATAAACCGGTAGTGATGCGGACTCTGGACATTGGTGCAGACAAAGACCTGCCGTATTTCTCGATTGAAGAAGAAAATTCGGCACTCGGCTGGCGTGGCATCCGTTTTACCCTGGACCATCCGGAAATTTTTTCTTCACAGATTCGCGCCATGCTCAAAGCCAGTATCGGACTGAATAACCTGCATATTCTGCTGCCGATGGTGACCAGTGTCAGTGAAGTCGAAGAAGCGCTCTACCTGCTGGAACGTGATCATGCGGCGATTCAGGAAGAGGAACAGGTCAAGGTAAACAAGCCTAAACTCGGTATTATGGTGGAAGTTCCCAGCGTGCTATATCAGATTGATGAATTTTCCGAACTGGTCGATTTCTTCTCGGTCGGCTCCAACGATCTGACCCAATATCTGTTGGCCGTCGACCGTAATAATCCACGGGTGGCCAATGTCTATTCACACCTGCACCCTGCAGTAATGCGTGCCCTGACCCGTCTGGTCCAGGACTGTCATCGCAATGAAAAACCGGTCAGTATCTGCGGGGAAATGGCGGGTGATCCGCTGTCTGCCGTTTTACTCATGGCCATGGGCTTTAATACCCTGTCGATGAGTTCAAGTAATATTCTGCGGGTTCGTAAAACCATTTGTCATGTTCCGATGAGTGATGCACAGGAATTGCTACAACATGTGTTAAAAATGGACAATCCACTCATGGTAAAAAGCTGGTTAGAATATTATTTCAGAACTCATGGTCTGGGAGATATAGTGAAATCAGCCACGCGTATGGTAGGTGCTTAATACGGGGCTTTTCCAGCCCCCTCACTCTCGACATTGGTGGAGGTGGTTATGGAATTTCTGGTCATTCTGTTCATGGTAGGTGTAGTGTTCTATATTGTTATTATTGCACCTGCCTTAAAAGCCCGAAAAAATACTGATGATTCGTATTCATCTCGCTCCCGCCCTGCCAGCAATCGGACCAGCAACTCTACCGAACGGCCTAAAATGTCGCCACTACTGGGCATTGAAATTTCGGCATCGCAACGACGGCGTTTAGGCCGACATGACCCGTCCGTGATGGCCGCCAAACTTTATCAGCAACAAAAACATCAATTTGCCAGTTTTCAACAGGCCAGGCCGCAGCCTCATTCCCCTCACCCTGAAGCGCCTGTTCACACCAGACTACATAAACTTTTCAGTGATTTAATCACGGATGAATCTTCAACCCAGTCCCGTCGTCCAAATCAATATTCACAAACCCGTCGTACCCGGCCAGTCGCCCCGCTTTCTCCACTCAAATCCAACCCCAAACAGCCACCACATCGCCCCCAACCACCTTATAAACCTTAAGCTGCCATTAAAAAAGGGCGATCTTCCATGGAATATCGCCCTTGTCTGTGCTTGTTGTAGCCTCGTTTTGCATTTTTCTTTCGATCTACAAAGACCTGGCTTTTGTTGACTTCATGCATGTGTTTTGCCACAAAATTATGGATCACCACCTGCTCGGCTGTTTTCTTCTTGGCCATCTTGCTCTCTATATCATTTGGAGGAAGGAGTGAGATAATTATAAGGCTGCCTGATTAATTTTCAAGCATATCTGCCAATGCTTTTTTTTAAAAAAAAGTTCATTTAGACAGAATTTTCCATGAGGCAAAAATGAGGGCTATAGCCAGAACACCTTATTATTTTATTCATCATTTTTATGCTTTCTTTCAGCCGAGCAAAACCCTGTCAAAAACCCTTTAAAATAAAATAGTTATAAAATTTATTTTAAATAATGCTCTGCAATTATTATCTTAATCTTTGGTTAAAAATATATTATGGACTTGAATATTGTTATTTTCGTTTAATCCCATTCATTATTCGAGTTATGCAAAATAAATAGAATTTGATATTGTCAGAGTATGGAAAATTCGTTACTTTTCAAAAAGTAAACTTTTAATTTTCAATATATTAGTCTTTATTGACCTTTAAAATATTTTTTGAGTAACTTTACTCAATCATATCCTGTGAATCCCATTTTGGGCCTTAACAGTATTTATATAAAAATATTGAAAATAGAGTAACACCTCATGCCCTTGGCAAATTACTCAATATTTTGTGAATACTGGAGAGAGGCTACAAAATATTCAAAACTTGGAGAGAAAGATGAGCCAAGATTTTAAAAAATGTCCTGTTACCCACCTGACTACTGAGGCTGGGGCACCTGTAGTCGACAACCAGAACAGTATGACGGCAGGTGCGCGTGGACCTTTACTTGCCCAGGATTTATGGCTGAATGAAAAACTGGCCAACTTTGTCCGCGAAGTGATTCCAGAACGTCGTATGCATGCCAAAGGTTCCGGTGCTTTTGGGACCTTTACTGTGACCAACGATATTACCCAATATACCCGCGCTAAAATTTTCTCGGAAGTCGGCAAAAAAACCGAAATGTTTGCACGTTTCTCAACGGTGGCAGGTGAACGTGGCGCGGCCGATGCAGAACGCGATATTCGTGGTTTTGCCCTGAAATTCTATACTGAAGAAGGCAATTGGGATCTGGTCGGCAACAATACTCCGGTATTTTTCCTGCGTGATGCCCGCAAGTTCCCGGACCTGAATAAAGCAGTCAAACGTGATCCGAAAACCAACAAGCGCAGTGCCACCAATAATTGGGATTTCTGGACATTACTGCCTGAAGCCTTACATCAAGTGACTATTGTCATGTCAGACCGCGGGATTCCGGCCGGCTACCGTCATATGCATGGTTTTGGCAGTCATACCTTCAGTTTTATCAATGCCAAGAATGAACGTTTCTGGGTAAAATTCCATATGCGTACCCAGCAAGGTATCCAGAACCTGACCGATGCTGAAGCTGAAGCCTTAATCGCCAAAGACCGTGAAAGCAGCCAGACTGACCTGTTTGATGCCATCGAACGTGGTGACTATCCAAAATGGAAAATGTACGTTCAGGTCATGCCGGAACTGGAAGCTGAAACAGTGCCTTATCATCCGTTTGACCTGACCAAAGTCTGGCCGAAAGGCGATTATCCACTGATTGAAGTCGGTGAATTCGAGCTGAACCGCAATCCGGAGAACTATTTCCAGGATGTGGAACAGGCCACCTTTGCACCAAGCAATCTGGTACCAGGTATCAGCTATTCACCAGACCGTATGTTACAGGCACGTTTAGTGAACTATGCCGATGCAGCGCGCTACCGTGTAGGAATAAATCATTCACAGGTTCCAGTCAATGCGGCACGTTGTCCTGTACATTCGAACCGCCGTGATGGTCAAGGCCGCATGGATGGCAACTATGGTTCATTGCCGCATTACGAGCCAAACAGTTTTAGCCAGTGGCAGGAGCAGCCGGAATTCAGGGAACCGCCACTAAAAATTACCGGAGATGCCGATTTCTGGGATTTTCGTGAAGATGACAGTGATTACTTCAGCCAACCTCGTGCCCTGTTCAATCTAATGAATGACCAGCAGAAACAGGCGCTGTTCAATAATACGGCTAGAGCAATGGGCGATGCCCTGGATTTCATCAAATACCGTCACATCCGCAACTGTTATCATTGTGATCCCGCTTACGGTGAAGGCGTAGCACAAGCACTGGGGATGACTGTAGCAGATGCTCAAGCGGCTCGTGAAAGCGACCCAGCCAAAGGGCTACCTAGTTTCATCTAAGCCACTTTAGATATGTATAGAAAAACCACCTTCGGGTGGTTTTTTATTGCGGTATCCAGCACTATAGAAGCAAGCTCATACAAAAAGAAATACCAGAATGCATCCAAATATTGAAGACATCATTCAACAGCACGACATCATTGTGTTTGATGCCGTTTGCGTGATCTGTAATGGCTGGGCACGATTTTTAATTCAATACGATAAAAAAATACAGTTTAAACTGGTCTCTGCCCAATCTCCTTTAGGTATTGCCCTGCTTGAGCACTATCAGATGTCCACTGAACATTACACCACCATGCTTGTCATCCGAGATGGCACACTGTATACCGAATCGACTGCATTACTGAAGGCGCTGCAGCATCTCGGTTTTCCATTTAATTTAATGAGCGCAGGTTATTTGGTTCCGCGTTTTATCCGGGATTTTCTGTATCGTGTGATCGCTTTAAATCGCTACACGCTATTCGGCAAAACTGAATATTGCCTGATCCCCTCCGGCGAAAATAAACGCCATTTTCTGGAAAATGCGCTTCGTGAATCCTAAGCCCGTTTTCAATCAGGTACTGTGTAGCATTGGGCTAAGTTTGGCAATGCTCTGGTTCTATCAAGGACTGATTCCAAAAATTCTGTTCCAGTCCCCTGCTGAAATCACAATCTGGCAAAATATGGGTTTTGAGCTGGCATTTGCCCAGACCTTGGTGGGCTTTTCTGGGGGATGTGAAATGCTGTGGGGTGTATGCTTTCTGAAATGGAACAGATCAATTCTATTGCATGGATTAAATATCATGGGACTTGCAGGATTACTACTGCTGATTGCACTTACCGCACCTTTACAACTCACTGCGGCATTCAATCCCGTGGTGATGAATATCGCCATGCTTATGCTTTCTGTAGTGGCTATTCAACTCATTTGGCAAGAACAAGCATAGCGTTTAGACAATAATCCGTTTGCCTTCACGTATGCAGTAAAACGGATTAATTAACTTGGAGGAATGCTTGATAATCTCATGCAAGTCATGCTCTGGTGCATCGCGGTCTTCATCAGTCAGCTGAAAAGTGCGGTAATGAATGGCCAGCGAGCATTTGGCCTGCAAATCGTGATGGGCATGATAAGCATCTTCCGGATTCATGTGAATCGCGCGCATCAGTTCACGCGGCTCATACGCACCAATCGGCAGCAAGGCGATCCGCGGTGCACCTAAACGTTTGCGGATTTCTTTAAAATGGGAAGCATAGCCACTATCTCCGGCAAAGAAACAATGCTCCTTGCCATGCAATAAAGAAAAACCTCCCCAGAGGGCACAGTTCTGATCGCGTATGCCGCGCCCAGAAGCATGTTGTGCCGGTGTATAGACAATCCTGATCTCTTCAAAAAAGGCGTTTTCCCACCAGTCCATTTCATGCACGGTATAATGTTCTGGCAAATACCAGGCATTGCCCAGCCCTGTATAAATCGGCATCTGAAACGTCGTATGCAGCCACTCCAGACTGGCCAGATCCATATGGTCATAGTGGTTATGGCTCAGCAACACAGCATCAATATGGGGTAGTTCATCCAGGGCAATACCTGCCGGAATGACGCGCTGTGGCCCGGTAGATGCAGAAGGACCAGCATATTCGCCCCAGACCGGATCGGTCAGGAAATTATAAGGTCCAATCTGAATGAGTACGGTGGCATGACCAATAAACCAGATTTGCCAGTCATCTAGGGGAGCATCAGGACGATGCTGCGGCAAAGCACGTGGACGTGCAAAAAACTCGGCACGCTCCTCATCGAGGTTGACTTGCCAGGTGCTGGACTTTCGGGTAACCAGCCATTTATATAAATCAAAACGACTACGCGATAATGGGGAATATTCCAGATTATGAAAGCGTTGACCATCAAAATGATCGGAATGCAGATACTCAAATACCGGCTTAGACCAGACATGTTTCCAGCTGGACTGTGTGGGTAACTGAAATTTTTTAGTTTTAAAAAAATCTTGCATAAATATCCACTATTTATTATTCGTTATATGCAAGTTAGCTACCGCTTGAAATCGTCAAGTGCAGCAGCGTTTAAATGAGCATACAAACTTAAAACAGGCGCGTAGCAATATAGTATGAAATCCAATATCGTTAATCATGTATGTTTTTGTTATTTTTAATAAAAACACCATGTAAAAATCTTTCAGCTTATAAAAGTCACAGATTATAAGAAAAATACTGCTCGCAGCCTTCTGCCTAAACATACAAAATGATGCCAAACCCCTTTAGGCTCATTTTGACAAAGTCATGACTCCTATGGGTAACTTTCTGACAGAGTGCATCTGCTCCCCAGACGAGGATCAGTTTCATCAGCTTAAGCATACCGGAGAGACAGGCTGAAATCAGAAAAAATGGGCTCAAGCGATTTTTTATATGGGTTATACACGACCTAAGGTTCGCTCCAACCATACGGCCTTGGTTTGTGGCTTTACAAACAGGGCAATAATTTCCGGGTGCAATTGTTTAATCTGGGTCTCGATCCTGTTTACACAGGCTTCAATTTGATCGGATGTTAAATCATCTTTAAATTCCAGACTTAAGGATGCAATGACTTGATGCGCGCCCATCTGTTCCGTTAATACCCCGTTGGCACTAAAAACTGCAGCATCCTGTTGCGCAATATTTAATACATTTTCCCGCAGTTTAGGATCCGCAGTCTCACCGAGCAACAGGCCCTTGGTTTCACGTGCCAAAAACCAGGCCGACACCGCAAGCACCACCCCAATTAAGATTGAGGCCACCCCATCCAGTTCGGGAATATTTAGCTGATGAGCAAGAAAGATACCGACCAAGGCAATCACCAAGCCGATCAGTGCAGCAGTATCTTCAAATAAAACGGTAAAGGTAGTTGGGTCCTTACTCCGTCGAAAGGCTTCAAAATATCCCATATTTCCTTTTTGTTTACGAAATGTTTTTAGTGCCACTAACCATGAAAACCCTTCACATAAAATGGCTATGCCAAGCACGATATAGTTGATCATAGGATTCTGCATTTCTTCAGGCTGGATAATGTGATAAATACCCTGAAGAATAGAGACAATGGCACCCAGTGCAAATACCAGCAATGCCACAATAAAAGCCCAGAAATATAGTTCACGGCCATAACCAAACGGATGTTTAACGTCTCCAGGTTTTTTGGCTTTTTTCATTCCGTATAACAGCAGAATTTCATTCAAGGTATCGACTACCGAATGAACAGCCTCACTCAGCATTGCAGAGCTGTTGGTAATATAGGCTGCGACAAATTTAACGAGGGCAATCGCCAAATTGCCGAACATGGCTGCATAAACGACAATTTTATTGGATTCAGACATCTTGACACTGTCCCAAATAAGCTTGATCAAGCTTTATTGATCTTATGTCTTGCATCTTAAAGTGTTTTGACTACCCAGTTGTTTTACAAATTGTTGTTTCGTCGTGATGGTCTAGCATTTCCAGTCTGCTTTTGGAAAATATCTAGACCTAATAAAAAATTTTGCCCTTTCCCTTCAGGGAAGGGTTAGTGTCTGGAAAAATATTGCTCACGCCATTCTTTAGAGAAATACAGGATAATCCCGAACATCACCACAGCAACACCCGCAAAAGCATGGCTGCTGATGATTTCATTATTCAGTGTAGCCCCCAGTACCAAGGCAATCACTGGTGTCATGACATTACTGAGAGAGACTGTGGAAGCTGCCAAACGGCGAATCAGCCAGAAATAGCACAGCATCGCCACAATCGAAGATAGAATCATGGTAAATATAAATCCGATGATGGCATGGCTGCTTGGCATCTGGGTTGGAAAGTGCTGCCAGATAAATGGAATCAGTAATAAAGAACCCAGCGCAGAAACTAGCAGCGAACCCGTGGCTTGCGACATTGGCTTTAATGGTGCATTGATCTGTTTGACCCAGAAGATCGAACTGATATAGGACACCATACTGATCAGCATCAGTACCACACCCCATGGGTTAATCTTGCTGTCTGCCGAGTCGGCAAACACAAAACACAGGCCACCTACCGCAATTGCCATACCGAGCCACTGTACCCAGATCAGTTTATGGGTTTTTAAAATCACATGACCGATTAAACCGGCAATCAATGGCGAGAATCCAAAAATCAGCGCCATCAGACCTGACGTTAAATAGTTGGCAGCCAGATAAATAAACAGTTGTGCCCCAATTAAATTAAGACTACCTGCCACATAACTTTTTAATGACGTTTGATCAAATGGCAATGGGTTACGCATAATTGCCAATAAAACCAAAGCAATGACACAGGCACCAAAATAACGAATCACCAGCACCCACATCGGATGCACTTCAGCCACACTCCAAACAATGGCCAATGGTGTGGCGGCCCAAATGAGCACCAACAAGGCATAAATGCTGGCTGTTAAAATCATGGGAGATGAGTTTGAATTCATATACAACTCAATTAAATATAATAAAAAGAATTAAACCAAAAGTTCTGTTCAAATCCACGATTAGCAATATTACAAGCGGCATGGATGCCGCTCGAGCGTTTGGGATACAAGGAAGTATCCTCAAACGCTCAAAAGATTTTTGTTACTTTTCATCTTTGAAAAGTAAGACACACCTGCACAAAGTAATTAAACGTCGCAATATAAATAGTGGTCATGCCCAAACAATAAATAAAGTAGCCATAAAAAAGCAGACCCAGGTTGCCCGAGGTCTGCTCCTTTGTAAACCGAGATTACTTCACAAGCTTACGAAGATCCTGGCTAAGATCCAGATATTTGTCTGCTTCAAATGCAGCCTGCTTGCTGATCAGCTTTTTCAGATGACGCATTTCTTTAGCAGCATTCACCGTGATACCACCAACGATCACACCGTCAGTCACACCAAACATCACGAATGAGGATTCAGCGCGAAGTTCTGGATTGATTTCACCACGAACCTGCCATTCAGCTGCAGCCATATCGCCAACAAACTGGTAGTTGATATCCAGTTGGTCTGTCCAGAACCATGCTGGATTGGCCACTGGATGCTCGACACCCATCACATGACGTGCAAAGATGCCTGCTTGCAGGTTGGCATTTTCCCAGGTTTCTACACGACGGTGGTTACCACAGTCACGTAACTGAGTTGCTACGTCACCCGCAGCGTAAATGTCTGCATTTGAAGTCTGGCAGTTTTCATTCACTTTAATTGCAAAATCAACATCCAGACCGGCCTCTACAGCCAGCTGTGCATTTGGCACAATACCGATACCGTACACTACAGCATCAGCCCGAAGTTCTTCACCACCTTCAAGGGTAATCACAACTTCTTCACCATCCAGCTTGCAGTCTGCAATCTTGGTTTCCAGGCGAACGTCAATTCCGGCCAGACGCTGTTGCTCTAGCAGGAACTCGCTCAGGATACGCGGCGAGCAGCGACCCATGACCATAGGACCCATTTCAATTACAGTCACCTGACAGTCCTTGAAACGTGCAGAAGAAGCCAGTTCCAGACCGATCACACCGCCACCAATCAGGACAATACGACGGCCTGCTTGAAGTACAGGAACCAAGGCCTGTGAATCTTCCAGGTTACGCAGGGTATAAACATGCTTACCTAGTGCATCGAAGTTTGGCAAACGGCGTGCTGCACCACCAGTGGCAAGTAACAGTTTGTCATAAGCAACAACGTCACCATGTTGAAGTTCAACCGTGTGGGCTTCAGCATTGATTTTTGCAACGCCATTACCACGGATGGTTGTTACGCCAAGTTCAGCCAGTTTTTCTTCTGACAGAATTTCAATCTTGGTTTCTTCAGGTTTTAGAATCACGTCTTTAGACAGTGGTGGACGCTCATATGGCAGATGCGTTTCATCACCGATCAGAATGATGTTGCCTTCGTACTTGTTGCCACGAAGTTCTAAAATCGCACTTGCACCTGCCTGGCCAGCACCTACAATTACGATGGTTTCGATGTTGCTCATGTCATTAACCTTTTAACTCTGCAGATACGATGCCAAAGCCCGCGATCCATTCACTGATTTCTTCATAGCAATGTGTTGTCATGTCGTATTCGCCCATCTCGCTTAAAGCAGCAAAAGCAGCCATCCAAGAACGGACTTCCTGACCACCACGGCCACCATCACGGCGGATTTCAGCTTCAGTCATCGCTTCGAGTGCAGCAAAATCGGCATTCTTGAATTTTTCCAGCAGTGCAATATCCCATTCTGCATTGAGAGGGACTGCAACAGAGGTATCACCTGCTGCCAGTTTCTGGCCCACAGCAATGATTTTCGCTTGACGTGCTGAACGTGCTTCCGGAGTCGGATGACGACCGGCAATCAGAAACTCTTCCACTTCTGGTGGTACTGAACCCATTTGCGGTGTAGGTGGATCATGTGACAGACCACCTGTACCTAAAACCAGTACCCGCTCATTTTCAAGGTTTAAAGACTTGATGTATTGACCGACTGCACGACCCAAAGCGATGGTACGTTTGGTGGTTGGCATTGGAGCTGCAGCACCATTAATAAACACAGGAATGGTTGGATAACGGTCCAACTGACCTTCGCACAAGAAATGCAGTGGCTGAGTCACACCATGGTCGGCCTGCATACGGTAGGAGTATGCCACGTCCACACCCTCGTCCAGTACACGACGCACCATCGCCAAGGCTTTGTCTTCTGGTACATCGATATGGTCATTGTCTTTACCATAATCCCAGTCACCTGCCGCTTTGGCACGGATACCCACACAGAAACTTGGCATCAGGTCATAGAAGAAACCATTGAAATGGTCAGGACCGAAGGTAATGATTAAGGTTGGGTCGTAAGCTTTCACTTCAGCTGCAAGTTGGTCAAAAGCTTCGCGTACTGCGACTTCCTGACGTTTTTCTTGTGGGGAAGCAAATTCCATTAAGGGGCTGTGCGATGCACAAATGAGTTTAACGGCCATGAGAGACTCCTGAAAAGGAAAGCAGCCTTAGAACAGGCTGCCGATAAGTCCATTTGATTCAGACTAGATTTTATTCGTCAAAGAAACCGGCACGTGGCTGACGCAAGCCCCGGATACCCAGACCACATTCTGCATTGATCAGAACACCGGTCAGAGGACGGTTATTTTGACGAGATGCCAACAGCACGTATGAACCTGTCATATCTTCCGGTTCAGGCAAGAAGTTCAGTGGCATGCCACGTGCGATTTTCTCAGGATCGCGTGCATCCAGCAGACCAAGATTTTCCTGGCCTAAAGATGCAGCACCCTTGATATTCACATTCATACCTGATGGTGCAACAGCGTTCACTCGTACTTTAGGCGCAAGCTCGTAGGCCAGTTCTTTCATAATTCCGACACCGGCATGCTTAGATGCAGTATATACAGGGCCTCCGCCAGCGGAGTACAGTGCTGAATTAGACAAAGTAAATATGATAGAACCTTCAGAAGCGATCAATGCATCCAGTGCAGCCTTCGCACCGAGGATCAGAGATTTGGTATTAATCCCCATAATCTCGTCAAAGGCTTTCTCTAGCTGCTCGCCTGAGGTATTGACGATATCTGCATAATGATCCCAGATACCGGCATTGCCTACGAAGCAATCGAGTTTGCCATAACGTTCCACAGTTGCCTGAACTGCACGAACGTTATCTTCATAGCTGGCCACATCACCTGCGATCGCAAGCACGCGGTCACCAAAATGTTCTTTCAGTGCATCAACTTTTGATTGTGAACGCTGAAGAACGGCAACTTGTGCGCCCTCTTCCAGGAAACGTTCAACCAATGCCCAGCCTAAGCCTGAACCACCACCGGTAATAAGTGCAACTTCGCCTTGTAGCCAACCCATGATTACTCTCCTGCCATCTCTACAAACAATTGACCATCTTCAACAATCACTGGGAAAGTCTGGATTGGATCAGTCGCTGGTAAGCAAAGTGCTTGACCTGTTTTTAAACAGAAACGTGCTGCATGAAGTGGACATTCAACAGTACCGTCATCTTCCAGATAACCTTCAGACATTGAAGCGTTACCGTGTGAGCAACGGTCGTTCATTGCAAAGAACTCACCACCGTTGTTGAATACTGCCAGCGCATCGATACCGTTTACGCCACAATCTACTTTCAATGCTTCGCCTTCGTCTAATTCGTCAACTTGGCATACAAAAATCTTATTCATTAGAAGAACACACTCAGGTTATGTGAACTGTAAGTAACTTGGTCAAGCATGATCTTACGGTTGAAAATCTGGAAGCCTAGGCCACCCTCAACTTTACGGATCTTGTCATGACGTTTACCACAGTAAATCACGACGTCTTTCTCTTTTTGCGTGCGGTACAACAGGTACGTTACGTACACGTCATATTCGCCTTCAACTTCAGTGGCTTCAACAATCACGTTAGAAACCATATGAGTTGTACGTGACGGAGGCTCTTCAGCCCAAGCCATACCGGTCTCAAGACGAGCCACACGACGCTCTAAAAGATCTTTCGTATCGTTGAACACCCAAGTGGTAGGTGGTTCAACTGAACGACGACGGTCACGGGTTTGTGCGTTTGGTGTGGTACGTAGCGTGTAAGAAATGTCTTCAGCTAACGTGTCCAACCATTCGCGGAATTTCCAGTCGTCAAGCAGCTTTGCTTCACGGTAAAGGAACTGGCTAATTTGATGATGAAGTTCTAAGCTGATTTGACTCATTTCATAAGCTCCTTCTCATATTCGTCAGCCGCTTTTTCCACGTCTTCCCATTTTTCATGGATCAATAAATCTGCCCAGCGGCGGTACATACCACGTGCTGCAGTTTCAGAGAAAATGTAGTTGGTGATACCTGGGATACCATCTTCACGTACTTTCTCGTTACCTTTACCCATTTCCATAATGAGTTTGTTTTGACGCGCTTTGTAACCACGTAAAACTTTTTGAATCTCGATCCAGTTCTCAGAGTCATCTTGCTCTAGGAAACCAGCAGGACCAAAAGCACGTGTTGCAGAACGTTCAAATGCTTCCTTCACTTCTTGAGATGCTTCAGCGTCCGCAATACAGAATGCCCAAACTTCAGTTTTGTTTGGACCACGTGGGTGCCATACGCGAAGTGTTGCAGTACCGTTCAACCAAGACAATGTTGGGAACATGGTGTTGTGACCTGCAAGACGCAGTGCACGAGTCTCGCCTAGACGCTCTTTTACTTCTTCGTAAGTTTCACGGAAGTAGTTGGCAACTTCACCGTCAACCCATACGTTTGCGTCTGGTTTCTCTGTGAAGAAGAAGCCTGAACCGTGACCACGTGAACCGTACTGGATTGCATCTTTGGCAGTTTCCCAAACAGGACGAGCAGTTTGCGCAGCACCTAATTTCTTAGATGATTCGTCGTCTGGTTTCGCACCAAGCACTTGAATTGCAGATGCATGAGAGAACAATGCGTGGTATTGGTCAGATGCAAACTGTTCAGCTGCAAATTTCCAGTTACACTCGATTTCCCACTTGTGGACACCACCGATGATTTCTGTACCCCCTGGACGACGGTCAACAACGCCATCTAGGTACCAGGCGATATCGCCCATGTATTCTTCTAGATCTGGAGTTGTTTCATCCCAGCATCCGAATATCAGGCCTTTGTATGATTTAACACGGTTAACTTCCACCAGACCCCATTGCTCTTTACATGCGCCTTGTGGGTAAGCACGCTCTTCAAGCGGGATGTCTTTTAAAGAACCGTCAATACCGTAAGACCAGCCGTGGTACGGGCATGTGAATGCACGTGTATTCCCACAGTCTGCGAAGCTCACACGCATTGAGCGGTGACGGCACTGGTTTAAGAATGCTTTGATTGAGCCATCTTTTTGACGTGCCACGATGATCGGATCTTCACCCATGTAGGTGTTGAAAAAGTCACCAGCCTTAGGAATCTGGCTCTCATGACAAAGGAACAACCAGGTACGGCCGAAAACGCGTTCAAGTTCTAATTCGTAAATATCTGGATCTGTATAAATAGATGGAGTGATACGTCCATTTTGTGCATCGACTAAAGCGTCGATTTCACGCACATCAATTTTTCCACTCATGAAAATCTCCTGTGACCCATCAAGGCACAAAGTAAATAGACTCAATTCGAATGGATAATGGATTTTAGGCGGGATTTGGGGAAATATTTTTTTTGTTTCAATTAATAGCTTAAAGCAATTATTAAGGACGTGGATTTTTATATTAAAACATCCATTAATCCTTTCAGAGCATTTAGTTTATGAATGGCAAAATAATCTTCACGACATAGTTATTTATAGATTATACTTTGATGAAATTATAGTAAGACATTTTTTGGATTACTCTTTGGGTTGATGACATGGAATTACGACACCTCCGCTACTTTATTACCGTTGCTGAAGAACTGAACTTTAGCAAGGCCGCACTTAAACTTTATACGGCTCAACCCTCTCTTAGCCAGCAAATCAAGGACCTGGAAGAAGACGTCGGCGTAAAGCTGTTGAACCGAACCAAACGTAAAGTGGAGCTGACCGAAGAAGGTGCCGTATTCCTGGAACAGGCTCGCCTGACCCTGGCACAAGCAGACAAGGCCGTTGCCATGGCGCGTCAGGTGTCACAGGCCAAGCAGCAAATGCTCCGGATTGGCTTTGTTCCAGTAGCCGAAATGAAAATTTTCCCGTATATCTTGCCTAATCTGCGGGTGCAGAATCCGGATTTAAAAATTGAACTGCTCAGTCTGAACAACAATGAGCAAATGCGCCTGTTAAAAAAAGGTGATCTGGATCTGACCTTTACCCGTCATAATTTCAATAGCGATGAAATTGAAAGTCAGTTCGTGATTCGTGAACCGCTGATTTTCCTGCTACCCAAAGACCATCCGCTGGCAAAATATGACCGTATTCCAGTTAAGGCATTGAATGGTATTGATTTTATCATTCCATCAGCAGAGCAGTCTTTTACCTTGCACCATACAATTTTGGATTTTGCCAAGGCTAACGGCATTGAACTTAATATTGTCCAAAAAGCTGACAATATCCTGTTTAATATCAACTCGATCGGTATCGGATTGGGGTGCACGATTTTACCTGGTTATATCGCACCGCTGACTATGGAAAATACTGTGATTCGCCCTCTGGACGTAGAGCTGCCATATTTGGACCTGTATGTCAGTTACCACAAAAACAATAAATCCTATGCAGTCAGCAAATTTCTTGAGCTTCTGACCCGGGTGTTCTATCTCGATATTAACCGCAACGAACAGAATTAAACTCCTTCCTGGTTAAGCATATGTCATTCGAATTTTGGTAGACATATGCTTTTTTCGTTTTATTATTTTTTGCTTAAAGATTTATTTTTAATTCTATTTTTTGATAAGGACTGCTTGGCGAGTACTTAAGTTTATAGTTTAGCCCCGTCCAATCATGCATCTTTTTCACTCTAAATGTGCTCCGTTTACAACTTAAGTCTAATAAAACTTAATTCAGGTTTTTCTCGGTTTAAATTCAACAAGTATCTAAAAATCATGATTTTTTCGAACCCACTTTGGTGAATGAGAATCATATTCATTTATATACGGTGCGTTGAATATATAACGTATAAAAAAGGATGGCCGAGCCATCCTTTTTTTAAAACTGTATCAAACTTATTTTACGCCGTGAACAGCCAGGTAGTTTTTGATTACAGTATTGAACTCATCTGCTTTTTCAACTTGAGACCAGTGACCACATTGGCTGAAGATGTGCGCATCAGCATTTGGTACCACATTCAAGATATCCCATGTACGTGATACTGGAATTACTACGTCTTGCGTACCGTGAATCAATAGTACTGGCACAGTGATGTCTTTCATTTTCTCAAAGTCGAGCGGGAATTCAAAACGGTCACGGTCACGTGCGCCTACCACATCCATCAAACGGTTTGAAGCATAGTCATTTGCTGCTGAAGCAAAACGTACTTTTACCAGTTCATCTGTAATCAGGTCTTTGTTCACTACGAACATAGACAGGGTTTTCTTGATCCCTTCTTCTGTAAGAACTGGGTTTGCATGTGCTTTCAATGCAGCAGTCTGTTTTGCGCCGCCCGTACCCATAGATACGATACCGAGTACACGCTCTGGATAATCCAGTGCCAACTGGAATGCCAACCAGCCACCTAAAGAGTTACCCACCAGCCAGGTTTTTTCGATACCTAACGCATCTAAAGTCCGGATCGCATGGTCTACCCATGCGCGGATACCATATTGTGTACCTGGAGCAACCACTGTCTGACCATAGCCAATCGTGTCAATTGCGATACAACGTGCTTGTTCACCAATTGAAGGCAGGTTCAACCACCAGTTCGCTGCAGCCGATACACCTGTACCTGAACCGTGCAAAAACAGAATTGGTGTACCTTCACCAATTTCGTGGTAATGGGTCAACTCACCTTCAGCGGTTTCAATCCATTTGTCTTCTAAGCCAAAGAATGGATCTGTTTGATAGTCAGGGATTTGAACAGTGCTCATATTGCTTCCTCTTACAGTCTTTAGCTTGCGTGTCCCTCTATTTTCAAGAACGCCACGTCAAGTTGACTCATTAAAATGACTTGTGTACACCCTTATATTAACCGCTCAACTGCAATCAACTGATACAAAATTTCGATTGCACCCTATAAAATAGATATAATTTAAGTCATTGTTTTAATTATTAATTTAAAATAAACCCTACTAAATTTAAGGCTTTAATTGGTTTCTTAAACATTAAAGGCAGCCAGAAAACTGACTGCCTTGAAAATACGCTGATATTAGAATTTATAGGTATAAGTGGTGGCCACGCGGTATTCCTGCAGATCTGGTTTTGCCGGATTGGCAAAATTCACATCAATATACATCCCCTGTACGCCTAAACCTTTTAACTTACCTTCTGGCACAGTGTAGTTGATGATCGCATTCACCTCATCGGTATTGAAGTTCTGACCTTGATAGGCCCCAGTACCTTTCTGATCGTATCCTTTAAAATAAATCGCTGTAGCATTCAGGCCCTTCAAACCGACTTCAGAGAAGTCATAGCCATAAGAAACGTTCCATGATTTTTCTTCTGGTGCAGTAAAGGTTGCTACTCCCCAGTTCGCCAGATAAGGCTGTGGCACCCAGCCACCTAACGTCGGGAATGCGCTATTACCAAACATTTGCTGGTAACCCACACCGACGGTATGTGCACCATGATTCACTTTTGCAGCTGCAGATAAGGCCTGATTGTCGATCTCACCATATAGCTTATCGCCAGATTCAGAGTTATTGAAATAACGGACATTGCTGTCTAATCTGGTTTTTTCACCCAACTGGGTTTTATAACTCAGGCCCAGATAATGCTGCTGGTAAATGTCCTGAACATCGGCATACCAGTAACTTGCGCCCACTTCTTTGCTGAGCTGATGGTCTACACCTGCAATCCACATACCGTCAGAAGCTTCACCATTATCGTAATAGTTTTTGCCTCTAGCAGGCGCAAACAAGGTTAAATCACGGAACTGATTGTCGTAACGGTTATTGATTTTATCCACATACGCCAAAGTCAGTTTAGTATCTTTAATCTCTTTGGATTCTAACCAGGCACCGTTATAAGTCGTTAATAACTGACGCGATGGATCGAATACCAGAACAGGAGATACCGGAAGTAACTCCCCTACTTTTAATTCAGTCTGTGAAATTCTGGCTTTCAACGTTGCACCAATTTTACCGAAATGGTCTTTTGATTTCTTGCCATCATGCGGTAAAACCCAGTCTGGATTGCGATCACGAGCTTTAAGTTTGACTGCATGCTGAACCAGAACGTCAGCCCCGACCTGCACCCCCGCACCGATATCATGATAGCCAGACTTGGCATCCAGCGTTATACCTTGCGACCATGAACCCCAGTTACGTGCCGAATAATTATCCTGATATTGGCGGTCTAAATAGAAATTTTTAAACTTCAGTTGAACATTGCTGTCGTCAATAAAATCTGCATTCGTTGCAGTTGTCCCTAAAGTTGCTGTCGCAGCAAGTATTGCTATCCATAAATTGTGACGATGCATGATGAGTTCCCCATTCAGCAGATAAAATCCATGCCGCCATCATGCGTAAGTCAATTTCAATAAAAAATCCGACCACAGTATTAAAGTTTTCCCCCTTTGACTCTTCATATTACCGAGTCCTATTTAAGCGATAAATCTCTTAGATTTTAAAGCGATTAATAAAAATAAAAATTTGACCAGACATTTAATTCAATTTTTTGTTTCTTCTATTAATAAGAGCAAATTTTTAAAAAACTTTAAAATATCAGTTTTTATTTATCGTTTTTATGTTTAAGGAAATTATCAGAATTATTTTTAATAAATAAAGTTTAATAAAAATAATATCTCATGCTATCGTTTTAATATATTACTAATATCCAAATATAACTCGCTAGATCTCTCTTTCAACTCCTCAACATTTTGATTTAAATATCCAAAAATAAATATTTTATCTACGAATGTTTCTTCTTCATGCCAAGTTCAACAAAGATATCAATACAGCTCAAAATTTATAATAAAAACATGAATGAGGACTTACCTTATTGCATCTCAAACGACATTTAGCTGTTGTGGTCCTGGCTATAGCATTCCTACTTTTGAGTTCAAGGCTGGCTATTCTTTACTGATGGCATTATTGAGCCTTGCTGAACCAGTATGGATTTACTTAAACTTCGACCGGCCATCTCATTTGACCGCGGCATAGGCATCACCGCTCATTGAAGAAAAAGTTCTCCAATAATCATCCAACTCTTAGGGATGGCAATGCTGGAAGCAATAAAAAAGCGCCCTTTCGGACGCTTTTTTTCACATCAACTTCAAGCCATTAAGCTTGTAATTCACGTGCTTTAGACATCGTCAAAGCTAAATCTTCAATCATGTCTTCCTGACCGCCAACCGTACCACGGCGACCAAGTTCCATCAGGATTTCACGCGCAGATACGCCATATTTCGCTTCAGCACGTTTTGCAAACAATAGGAATGAAGAATAAACACCCGCATAACCTAAAGTCGCCGCATCACGGTCCGCACGAATTTGATGCGTCATCATTGGAATGATGAGGTCTTCTGCAACGTCCTGCACCTTAAACAAGTCAACACCTGTTTCAAGTTGCATACGGTTCGCTACCGCAACAAACAATTCAAGTGGCGTGTTACCCGCACCTGCGCCAAGACCTGCTGAGGCCAAGTCAACACGAGTTGCACCTGCTTGTACTGCTGAAACAGAGTTCGCAACACCCATACCTAGGTTATGGTGACCGTGGAAACCGATTTCGATATCAGAACCAAGGTTTTCACGTAGAATACCAACGCGATCAGTCACGTCTTGTGGCAACATGTAACCTGCAGAGTCAGTTACATACACACAGTTTGCACCGTATGACACCATTTTTTGTGCTTCTTCAAGCAATTTTTCTGGAGAAGCCATGTGCGCCATCATCAAGAAGCCCACAGTGTCCATACCCAATTTACGTGCAGCAGTAATATGCTGTTCAGATACATCTGCTTCAGTTGAATGTGTTGCAACACGAATCGTTGCTACACCAACGTCATGTGCCATTTTCAAATGATCAACTGTACCAATACCAGGAAGTAAAAGTGCAGATACTTTCGCTTGTTTAAGGTTTGGAATCACCGCTTTCAGGTATTCTTCGTCAGTTGCTGCTGCAAAACCGTAGTTTACAGAGTTACCGCCAAGACCATCACCATGTGTCACTTCGATTAACGGTACACCCGCTTCATCAAGTGCAGTTGCAATCGCAACCATTTGCTCAGGTGTAGTTTGATGGCGCATTGGATGCATACCATCACGTAAAGTCATATCATTAATAATAATTTTAGACATGTGGTAACTCCTTAAGCTTCAGCTGCGTTTAAAACACGTTCTGCAAACATTTCTGCTGTACGTGCAGCTGCTGCAGTCATAATGTCAAGGTTACCTGCATATTTAGGTAAGAAGTCACCTAAACCTTCTACTTCTAGGAAGATAGAAACACGGTTACCATCAAATACTGGACCATTCACAAGTTTGTAACCTGGTACATATTTTTGAACCTCGAGGATCATCGAGTGAACAGATTCAGTAATCGCTGCTTGATCCGGCTCGCCTTCAACGAGACAGTGAACAGTGTCACGCATCATTAACGGTGGCTCAGCCGGGTTAATAATGATGATCGCTTTACCTTGTTTCGCGCCACCCACTTGTTCAATTGCGTCAGCAGTTGTACGTGTGAATTCGTCGATGTTTTTACGTGTACCTGGACCTACAGATTTTGTAGATACAGTTGCAATGATTTCACCATATTCAACAGGTTGAACACGTGAAATTGCAGCAACCATCGGAATTGTTGCCTGACCACCACATGTCACCATGTTTACGTTTGGCACTTCACCTTGTTCAAGCAATGCTTCAAGGTTTACAGGTGGTACGCAGAATGGACCGATTGCAGCAGGTGTTAAGTCAATCATTAACACGCCAAGTTCATTTAACTTGCGGCTGTTTTCAGCATGTACGTATGCAGAAGTTGCATCAAATGCAATTTTAATGTCATCTTCAAGAACGTGAGGAAGAAGACCATCTACACCTTCAGCAGTCGTTTTTAAACCCATTTTCGCTGCACGCGCAAGACCTTCAGAAGTTGGGTCAATCCCCACCATCCATACTGGTTCTAACCATTCGCTGCGTTGTAATTTGTAAAGCAGATCCGTACCAATATTACCTGGACCGATCATTGCACATTTAATCTTTTTCATGAATGTACTCTCAATATTTTCTTATTCAGCAGCAAATGCAGCTGTTACTGAACCAAAGCCTTCAATCTCAACAACGAATTCGTCGCCTGCGTGGGCTACAACCATTGGACCAAGCGCACCAGTCAAAATGATGTCACCTGCAAGTAATGGACGACCACGGCGTACCATTTCGTCAGCCAACCAAACTGCGGCATTTAATGGGTTTGCAAGACAAGCTTTACCTATACCTTGAGACACGACTTCTTCACCGCGAGTCATGGTCATTTTGCAATTTACAAGGTCAAGATTGTCAAGTTTCACAGGACGTGAACCCAATACGAAAGCCGCTGAAGATGCGTTATCAGCAACCGTATCGATTAGACTGATTTTCCAGTTTTCAATACGGCTATCCACGACTTCTACTGCAGGAAGTGCATAGTCGGTTGCACTGATAATGTCTGCATAAGTGTGTTTTTCTTTGGTTAGATCTGCTTTGATCACCAATGCAATTTCTGCTTCAACTTTCGGCTGAATCAGAAGGCCGGCCGGAATCGCTTCACCGTCACCGTATGCCATATCCGCGAACAACATACCAAAATCAGGCTGATCTACACCCAGTTGTGCTTGAACGACTTTAGAAGTCAAACCAATTTTACGACCGACCAGACGGCGACCTTCAGACAAAGCACGTTCGGTATTCACTTCCTGAACGGCATAGGCGATATCTACGTCAGCACTTTCACCGCCAAGTTCCGGGCGAATTGGTGTGATCGCGGTTTGTGATAATTCAGCGCTACGCAGTGCTTGTGCAACTGATTCAACGACAGCAGAATTCGACATCAATGTTTCCTTAAACTGCAAAAATTAGGCTTATGCTGGAATCTGACAGGACAGAAAATATGCACATAATCAGGCCGATCACGTGCATGACCTACCTTTATCAGAGTGAGCATAGGAGTAAACGGTTTTAGGATGGGAAAAATCCGGCATTTGTGCCAATAGTTATTTTATTTTTTGCTATAGCTATTATCTATAAGGACCAATTATAAAAATTAATATAAAACAAAATCTTAAATCTTAGATTAAATCATTATTTAGCAGAATAGTGACCATAACCTGATTCCACAAAATCAGTATAATTATGGTCTTAGACTAAAAGATAAGAATAAATGCTTAAATCTGCAGCGTTCCCCCAGCCAATTTAAACCCGGGAAATCAGTCCTTTTTGCTGTAACTAAGATAATAAATTAAACGGCCTGTTTCCATTGGACTTTAGCCAATAGTTCTTTATGTAAATCAGCCACATCGTCCACGATACTGGCCGGATTAAATTGCGCCAGAAGTTCAGGCTGATGCACGCCATAACTTACGCCGATACTTGGCATGGCGATATTCATGGCCATTTCCAGATCATAGGAAGTATCGCCAACCATGATCGCTTCATGTGTCTCTACACCGGTTTCAGCCAGAATTTCCTGCAGCATAAGTGGATGAGGTTTGGAACGGGTCTCACTCGCAGCACGCGTGCTGATAAACAGGGCCTCACTGTTGGTCTGTCTTAATACACGATCCAGACCTTTACGGCTTTTTCCTGTGGCCACTGCCAGCTTGATACCTTGATCTTTTAATGCATATAACATTTCAGATACGCCCTCAAACCAAGCATCCTCAACCGAGTTC
The DNA here is from genome assembly GCF_048148385.1 of Acinetobacter sp. 197. NCBI lineage: Bacteria > Pseudomonadati > Pseudomonadota > Gammaproteobacteria > Moraxellales > Moraxellaceae > Acinetobacter > Acinetobacter sp. 197. Next base: position 8,090 of record NZ_JAYWZK010000003.1, on the reverse strand, counting down.
GCGACATAGTGTTCTGAATAGGCCTGTAAAATATCGCTATGTAGTTCTGGCACACCTGGAAAAAGTCGCTGTGCAACTTCAGGTAAACCCAGCCCAATAATACTCTTCGCATCTGCAGCGGTTAAAGGTTGCTGAAATTGCTGTGCGGCAAATTGCAGGCTTGCCACAATCTGACCGACAGAATCAAATAAAGTGCCATCCCAATCAAAAATGACCAGTTTTACAGGTGAGTTCATCTAAGGTTCCTAATATTTGATTCAGTCTAAATCCACCCCGATCCTCCTTTAAAAAAGGAGGGAGAACGGCATACAGGTATTCGCTACTCGATTGCGACATGGATGTCGCTGTAGATCTGTGGCGCAAGGACGCGCCATCATATCTACAAAAGATTTTTGTTACTTTTCATCTCTGAAAAGTAAGCCAACGCCCACACAATGCTTCGAATAAAACAAATACCTATTGCAGCATTACCTTAATTTCACATTGCGATAACTTTTCAAATCCCCCTCACTCCTCTTGAAAAAGTAGGGCATCAAAGAGGATTCATTAAAAAGCTAAAAAATTACTCATCATCTTCCGTAGCAATGACAACCTTATCTGCCTTCTGCGCTCTTAACTGCGCCACCAGACTTTGCATATCTTCTGGCAATGGCGCTTCAATGGTCGGATAACCCGGAATCTCTAAACGCATGGCATGCAGACACAGACGGCGTGGTTTTGGGCCACGATATTCGGTTTCATGTCCATACTTTTCATCACCGACCAACGGATGACCAATACTCAAACCGTGTACACGAATCTGATGGGTACGACCAGAAAGTGGAGATGCATAAACCAATGTGGCATGCATAAAACGTTCTTGCACGTTCCACTGGGTTTTAGACTCCTTGCCTTCTTTCGGTGACACGCAGACCCGGCGCTCGCCGTTGGCCAGCTCATAACGATGTAAAGGCGCATCAATCAGCTGCTTGTCTAAAGTGACCTGCCCTTTTACCACCGCTGCATAGGTTTTTTTGATCTTATGTTCACGCAGCATGTCTTGCAGAGTTTTAAGCACACTGCGCTTTTTGGAAATCATCACCAGACCGGAAGTATCACGGTCAATCCGATGAATCAGTTCCAGATATTTTTTACCGGTTGCGGCACGCAAGCCTTCAATCAGGCCATAGGCTACACCGCTACCGCCATGCACGGCAATTCCTGATGGTTTGTTGACGACCATCAGGCCCTCATCTTCATAAATCACGCGAGCAAGCAGGCCTTGTGCGACCTTGTCCGAAACAGGGGCCGCGGTTTCGTCTTTCTGCTCATAGCGGATCGGTGCAACGCGAATCTGATCGCCGATTGCGAGTTTGGTTTCTGCTTTAATGCGTTTTTTATTGACGCGAACCTGGCCTTCACGAATCAGACGATAGATACGACTTTTTGGCACACCTTTCAGACGACTAAACAGAAAATTATCGATACGTTGTCCATCTTGATGTTCATCCACTTCAAACCAAGTGACGTTTTGCCATTGTTGCGTAGAATTCATACAGTTACTATGACCTAAAAAATACTAAAATTGATTAAAAACTGATCATTTAGGTTATGCTTTACACAAGAAACATAAGCTTAGCCCATAGGCAGATGATGCAAGGTTTGATATAGTCAGCGCACGGAAACCATCGTTTGTGAGTAAAAATTAAATCATTTCAGATTTTTCTGAACTTGATTGTTCAATTAAAGACTCACATGATACGAGAAGGTCCCCAAAGAATTATGCCACGCCGAAGGCTTATTATATCGGCAAACAAAGCAAACTGTTGCGTTTAATTGTACCTCAGGTACATAAATCAGTTTGTCTTAAAAAATATGTCGCCAACCTAGTTGGTTTTTAAACGTAAACTGATACACATCAGATTAGTCGCAACCTGAAGACGACTTCAGGCTACAGCGTTGATGCATTGGATCTGCACAGTTTGTAAAGATACGACGACAATTCCGTATCAAGACACTTTCTATAAAGAAGGGATGATCTTCGAGCAATGTGACAGTGAAAGTTACACACATCCAATGTACCGCTCGTCCGCCAGTGAAGCGTTCAGGTGACTTTAATCCGTTTAAAGATTGAAGCCGTATTGCCATCATCAATACGTGAATCAAAACCGAAGCCCATCTATATTAAATAGAGCTCGGTCATAAAAGACTCAAACCACAATGAAATTCATTGCAGATTTGAGCCATTGATCCGTGATGTGTGATGTTTGCTACGTGTATAGCGATTTTTTGCTGTGTATCACTATAAGGTGTTACACCCATGAAACGTATGTTGATTAATGCAACACATGCCGAAGAAATTCGCGTTGCACTTGTCACTGGTCAGCGTCTTTACGATTTTGATTTAGAAAATCGTACCCGTGAACAAAAAAAATCCAATATTTACAAAGGTCACGTGACTCGCGTTGAACCGTCTTTAGAAGCTGTATTCGTTGAATACGGTGCAGGTCGTCAAGGCTTCCTGTCAATGCGTGAAATCGCAAATTCTTATTACAAAGCCGACCCTCGCCAGACTTCAAATATCCGTGAACTGATCACTGAAGGCACCGAGCTTCTGGTTCAGGTGGAAAAAGAAGAGCGTGGCAACAAAGGCGCTGCCCTGTCTACCTTTATCTCTCTCGCCGGCCGTTATTTGGTCTTGATGCCAAACAATCCGAAAGGTGGTGGTATCAGCCGTCAGATCTCGGGTTCAGTGCGTGAAGAACTGAAAGAAATGCTGGCTTCTTTAAACGTGCCACGCGGCATGAGCGTCATCGTGCGTACAGCCGGGATCGGTCGTTCACAGGAAGAACTGCAACTCGACTTGCAACACTTGCTCGACCTTTGGGCACAAATCCAGAAAACAGCAAGTTCTGGCCCTTCTCCAATGTTGGTGCATCAGGAAGCGGGCGTGGTAACACGTGCCATTCGTGATTACTTACGTGATGACGTTGCAGAAATCCTGATTGACTCTGAGCAAGCTTATAACGAAGCCTATAACTTCGTAAAAGCGGTGATGCCACTTCAATTAGACAAATTAAAAACTTATACCTTAAATGAGCCTCTATTCGCTCACTTCGGTATCGAAAGCCAGATCCAAACGGCTTATGAACGTGAGGTGAAACTTCCTTCTGGTGGTTCGATCGTGATTGACCAGACTGAAGCTTTGGTGTCAATTGACATTAACTCAGCAAAATCGACCCGCGGTAGCGACGTTGAAGATACTGCGTTGAACACCAATATTGAAGCAGCAGAAGAAATCGCGCGTCAGTTGCGTTTACGCGATATCGGCGGTCTGGTAGTGATCGACTTTATCGACATGACCAAAGATCGTAACCAGCGCATGGTTGAAGCGAAACTTCGTGAAGCCACTCAAAGTGACCGTGCCCGTATCCAATTCGGTCAATTATCACGTTTTGGTTTAATGGAAATGAGCCGTCAACGTCTGCGTCCTTCTCTGGAAGAAGCGACTGGCTACGTTTGCCCACGCTGCCATGGTACCGGTATGGTACGTGATCTTCGTTCTTTATCCCTTTCGATTATGCGTAAAGTGGAAGAGATTGCCCTGCGTGAACGTCATGGTGAAGTTCAAGTCGAAGTTCCAGTCGAAATCGCAGCTTTCTTATTGAATGAAAAGCGTCATACCCTGGTATATTTGGAACAGACGTCAAATGTGCGTGTTACTGTGTTGCCGCATCCGCATCTGGAAACACCGCATTATGAAATTACCTATAATGCCGAAGGCTTTGCACCAACCAGCTATGAACGTACTGAAGCAACTCGTTCAAGTGAAAAAGAGCTGGGTTATGAGTCGTCTGAATGGCATTTAGAAGAAGAACAACATACGCATGCTGCTGCGCCAGCGCCTGCCCCACAGCAAAATAACGGCAGAAACAATAAACGCCGTAATAATCAGCAAAATCCAAATGTACAGCAAGCACCTGTTGTTCAACCGGCTCCTGTCCAAGCGCAAGTTGCTGCACCTGCAACCAGCCCATGTGCATGGTTAGAAAACCTGTTTGTACAAAAGCAAGCTACGACTGTTGATCAATCGCGTACCGCCAACAATGCAGCAGCAGCGATTGAACAGATGATCAATGGCGGTGCAGTAAGTCGTGGTCAGTTCGGTCACGTCGCAGCACCTGTGGCACAGCCCGCTGCACAACAGGTACAAAACCATGTACAGCCACCTGTACAACAACAAGTTGTAGCACCTGCGAACAATGCTTATTTGGTACCATCAACAGTAGCCCATAAGCAGGAACGTGATGCTACAGAAAAACCAGCAGAGCGTGAGGAAAGAACGCCTCGTCACAACAATAAAAAGCCGCGCAATCCGAAGCACAGAGAGCCGCGTGAGCAGGTTCAGTCTGAAGCCTCTGCTCCTCAGCAACACCAGGTGCATGAAGAAGTCGTTCAGGTATCTCGTCAAGAGCAACGTCATGAAGCACGTGAAAACAAGCGTAATTCTCGCCGTCAGCATCACAACGAGCCAACTCAGCAAAATGATGTTCAGAACAATGAACAGTCACAACAGGCTGTACCACGTCGCGATCGCCGTAACCAGCCACGTCAGGAACGTCCAAATCGCCACCGCGATCCAAGCGTGCTGAATGAGCAGGCATCACAAACTGTACCTGCTGTTGTTGAGGCTCCAGCAGTCGATGACAAACAGCTTCGTGTTGAATTGGTCGATGCGCCACGTCAAGACGTGATGCCAACAGCCATGGTGGTAAATATTGACCAGGCGAAAAGCGAAATCGTGGCATTGAATGACAATGCTGCAGTTGTAACGCCAGCGGTTGAAGTTACTGCTCCAGCAGATGCGCCAGTTGAAGAAGCCGCTGCTGAAAATGTGGTGGAAGCTACACTAACAGCAGTCGACGAGAAAGCTGTGCCAGCTGAAATCAGTGCTGAAAAACCACGTGCCAGCAACGATCCGCGTCAGCGTCGTCGCCAGCAACGTGAACGACACTCTCAACAGCCGGCAGTTCAGCAGTTGACCCCGTCACAAGTGCCAACTCTGGGCCAGTTCACCATTGGCAGCCTGATTCGCCATGTCTATGGTGAAGACTGCTCGGTGCTGATTGAGCAGTTTGGTTTGTTGCCAACGTTCAACCGCGCTTTAGATAAGTTCACAAAAGAGTACAACGCGAGTCTGGTGCGGGCAGCAACGCCTGCCGCAGAGAAAAAGCCAGTCACTCGTGATGTTCAGGTGACAGTAGCCAAGGTGGAAGTAGAACCAGCTCCAGTTCTGGATCTGACACCACCAAAACCGGTGTCGGACAAACGTGTCGCAAATGATCCACGTGAGCGCCGCCGTCTGGCTAAACTGGCTGCTGAACAAGCCTTACAACAAGCCAAACAGGCTAAAACAGAAACAGCTCCGGTGGTTGAAACTGCGCCTGTAGCAACTGAAGCGCAAGCAGAGCCTGCCCAACCTGTGGTAACTGAAGCTGCAGTACAGGAAGTAACTGCTGAAGAAACCGTAAATACTCAGCCAGCTGAACAGGCGACTGAAACCACGGCACAAGTGGAGGCTGCTCCTGAAACTGAAGTGGTAGTTACCGAAACTCAGGCTGAAGATACTACCCCAGTTGAAGCAAATACTGAGTCAGAAGTATCTGAATCAGAAGCACTTGTGGTAGAGACCCAAGGCCAGGCCGAAGTAGAGGCAGAGAAAACTGAAACCAGCGAAGCTGAAAAAGTGGAGAAGCAGGCCGCTCGCCCACGTCGTCCACGTGGTCGTCCACCGAAAAAAGCAAATACTGCAACTGAATCATAATTTGCTCAATTGCAGTCATATAAAAAAACCTAGTCATTTCGGTGACTAGGTTTTTTTTGCTAGATTTAGTCAGAATAGGTTGATTGCACTAGCTTTTTAACGCTAAAAGATGGATAGCTCGCCTACTGTATATAAATCGAACGTATCGGATATGAAAAATAAATAGGATTCTCATGACCCAAATGAAACCACATGATCTTATTGGTATTGCAGATGTTGCTGCCAAGCTCCCGACTTTCTTGACCAAAGTACCCCATTTACTTACCGGTCTAAGACAGGCGTATTTACGTACTCCGAATACACCGGCCGGGCTGGGTCTGGCTTTTGAAAAAGCAACCAAGCGCAACCCGGACGGCATCGCCTTGCATTTTGAAGACCAAAGCTACAGCTATGCCACTCTCAATGCCTGGGCCAACCAGATTGCACATTTCTATCTGTCTTTGGGTGCCAAGAAAGGTGATGTCGTAGCTGTAATGATCGAGAACCGACCTGAACTGATTGCCAGTGTGATTGGTCTGGCTAAACTGGGTGTGACGAGCGCTTTGGTCAATACCTCACAAGTAGGCAAGGTATTGGCACATAGTATTAATCTGGTCAAACCAATTGCCCTGATCGTCGGTGAAGAGTGCGGTGAGGCTGTGAATGAAATTCGTAATGACCTGAATATTAGTGGTGAACGCCTGCACTGGTTTGCAGATCAGAATACTCAAACCGATCCGGGTCAGGCACCGGAAGGCTTCGTTAACCTGGCTGAAAAAATTGATCTTGCTCCAAAATTCAATCCGCCGACTACCCATTCAGTACAAGGCAAAGACGGGCTGTTCTATATTTATACCTCAGGCACTACCGGCCTGCCCAAAGCGGTCATTTTTACCAATGGTCGCTGGACCCTCGCTTATGGCACCTATGGGCATGTGCTGAATCTCCATAAAGATGATGTCATGTACTGTACCCTGCCACTTTATCACGCTACTGGCATGGTCGTGTGCTGGTGTGGTGTCATTGCAGGGAGCAGCACCCTGGCCATTCGGCGTAAATTTTCAACCTCCTCTTTCTGGAAGGATGTGAAAAAATTTGATGCCTCTGCGATTGGCTATGTCGGTGAGTTATGCCGCTATTTGATGGACGCTCCCCCATCTGAACTGGAGAAAGGCCACCGCGTGACCAAGATGATTGGTAACGGGATGCGTCCGAATATCTGGGACAAATTTAAATCCCGTTTTGGCATTCAGGAAGTGCTGGAACTGTATGCGTCCAGTGAAGGCAATGTCGGTTTTAGCAATATTTTCAATTTTGACAATACCGTCGGTTTCTCCCCGACACCTTATGCCATTATTGCTTTTGATAAAGATAAACACGAGCCGGTACGGGATGCCAAAGGACACTGCAAGCGGGTGAAAAAAGGTGAAACTGGTTTACTGATTGGTAAAATTACCCGTCGTTCACCTTTTGATGGTTATACCGACCCTGAAAAAAACAAGTCAGTCATCATGCAGGATGTATTTAGCAAAGGTGATGCTTATTTCAATACCGGAGATCTGGTACGCAATATCGGCTTCCGTCATGCCCAGTTTGTCGATCGTTTAGGTGATACTTTCCGTTGGAAAGGTGAAAATGTTTCTACAACTGAAGTGGAAAACATGCTGACTGAGTATGACAAAATCGTTGAAGCCGTAGTTTATGGTGTAGAAATTCCAAATACCAATGGTCGTGCCGGTATGGCTGCGATTACCCTGAAGCCCGATGTAGAATTAAATGATGCAGATTTAGCCGCCATGGCTGCTTGTTTTAAAAAATGCTTACCGGCTTATGCGGTACCTGTATTTCTGCGTATACAACAGCAGGTTGAAACTACAGGCACCTTCAAATACCAGAAAAATAAATTGAAAGAGCAAGCATTTGATCCAAGTAAAACCGATGAACGCCTGCTGGTTTTATTGCCAGGTGCAACTGCATATTCGGAGCTTACAGCAGAGGTTTTTTCCAATATCCAGGCCTATCAATATCGCTTCTAAGTACTGAAGTTGCCTGTTTTTTGTTTAGATAAAGCATAATTGTTGTATTTATAATCAAACATGGGCAACTTTGTTATTTTTTACTTGCGCTGCAATGAGATCTTGCTACAATACGCTCCATCAAACAAAGTGGTGCTTTGAGCTATTTAGCTTGACTTGCACTGCATATTCAAACCTAGTTTGAATACTGGTTCAGGGCCGTTAGCTCAGTTGGTAGAGCAGTGGACTTTTAATCCATTGGTCCCGCGTTCGAGTCGCGGACGGCCCACCAT